>JBJTIQ010000131.1:0-5492 GCA_046095085.1 Actinomycetota bacterium
CGGTTCTCAGCCTCAAACAGGCCACGCTCGACGAGCTCGCCGGTCAGGAAGTCGGAGTCGCCCGAGTCGATGATCGTCACGCGCTTGAGCATCTGGCGCACGATGACCTCGATGTGCTTGTCGTGGATCGACACGCCCTGCGAGCGGTAGACCTCCTGCACCTGGTCGACCAGGTGCAGCTGCACCTGGCGCTGGCCCAGGATGCGCAGCACCTGCTTGGGGTCGACAGCGCCGACGGTCAGCTGGTCGCCAACCCCGACATGACCGCCGTCCTCGACGAGCAGGCGCACGCGCTTGGAGACGGTGTAGGGGATCTCCTCGGAGCCATCATCGGGAATGATGACGACCTTGCGGGCCTTGTCAGTCTCCTCGACGCGCACGCGCCCGGCGACCTCACTGATCGGGGCCACACCCTTGGGGGTGCGGGCCTCGAAGAGCTCGACGACGCGGGGCAGACCGTGGGTGATGTCTTCGCCTGCCACACCGCCGGTGTGGAAGGTACGCATCGTCAGCTGGGTGCCCGGCTCACCGATCGACTGCGCGGCGATGATGCCGATGGCCTCGCCCACGTCGACCTGCTTGCCGGTCGCCAGGGAATCGCCGTAGCACAGGGCACACGTGCCGACCTTGCTCTCGCAGGTGAGAACCGAGCGCACGCGGATCTCGCTCACGCCAGCGTCGGCGATGAGCGCGAGGGTCTCGACCTCGAGCTCGGTGCCGGCTGGGACAACCACCTTGCCGTCGACCTCCACATCGCGAGCCAGCACGCGGGAGACCACGGACGTGTCGAGGCTGTCGACCAGGCGGAGTCCACCATCACCGGGCTCGGCGATGGTGACGGCTAGGCCACGGTCGGTGCCGCAGTCATCCTCGCGGATGATGACGTCCTGCGAGACGTCGACGAGGCGACGGGTGAGGTAGCCGGAGTCGGCGGTCCGCAGGGCGGTGTCGGCCAGACCCTTGCGGGCACCGTGGGTCGAGATGAAGTACTCAAGCACTGACAGGCCCTCGCGGAAGTTGGACTTGATGGGGCGGGGGATGATCTCGCCCTTGGGGTTGGCCACCAGGCCGCGCATGCCGGCGATCTGACGAACCTGCATGAAGTTTCCGCGGGCGCCGGAGTCGACCATCATGAACACCGGGTTTTCGCGCGGGAAATTGTCTTGCATGGCGCGGGCAACCTCGTCGGTGGCCCGGGTCCAGATCTCGATGAGCTCCTGACGGCGCTCGGAGTCGGTGATCAGGCCGCGCTCGTATTGCGACTGCACCTTGGCTGCGCGCTCCTCCGCAGCGGCGAGCAACTCGCCCTTTTGCGGTGGAGTGACGACGTCTTCGATGGAGATCGTGACGCCGGATCGCGTCGCCCAGTGGAACCCGAGTGCCTTGAGGGCATCGAGCGTACGGGCGACCTCGACCTTGGGGTAGCGATCAGCCAGCTGGTTGACCAGTGCGCCGAGCACCTTCTTGTCGACCTGGTGGTCGACGAAGGGGAAATCGGCCGGCAGCGCCTCATTGAAGATGGCGCGACCGAGGGTCGTCTGCAGCACGAAGGAGTCGCCCGGCGTCCAGTCTTCCGGCGCGGTCCAGCCCTCGGGCGGGACGACGTCGGTCAGACGCAGCCGAACCGGCTCCTGCAGGCCGAGCAGCCCGCGATCGAAGGCCATGACGGCTTCGGAGATCGACGAGTAAGTCGGGATCTCCTCGCCGGCCGCACCGCTCACCATGGTGAGGTTGTAGATGCCGAGCACCATGTCTTGGGTCGGCGTCGTGATGGGACGACCGTTGGCCGGCGACAGGATGTTGTTGCTCGACAGCATGAGGATGCGGGCCTCGGCCTGGGCCTCGGCCGACAGCGGCAGGTGGACGGCCATCTGGTCGCCGTCGAAGTCGGCGTTGAACGCCGTGCAGACGAGCGGGTGAATCTGGATGGCCTTGCCCTCGATCAGCTGCGGCTCGAATGCCTGGATGCCGAGGCGGTGCAGGGTGGGCGCGCGGTTGAGGAGCACCGGATGCTCGGCGATGACCTCTTCGAGCACGTCCCACACCACCGGCCGTGAGCGCTCCACCATGCGCTTGGCCGACTTGATGTTTTGGGCGTGATTGAGGTCGACCAGGCGCTTCATGACGAATGGCTTGAACAGCTCGAGGGCCATCTGCTTGGGGAGGCCGCACTGGTGCAGCTGCAGCTGGGGGCCGACGACGATGACCGAGCGGCCGGAGTAGTCGACGCGCTTGCCAAGCAGGTTTTGCCGGAATCGACCCTGCTTGCCCTTGAGCATGTCGGACAGGGACTTCAGCGGCCGGTTGCCCGGGCCGGTGACCGGACGACCACGGCGGCCGTTGTCGAAGAGCGCGTCAACGGCCTCCTGGAGCATGCGCTTTTCGTTGTTGACGATGATCTCGGGCGCACCGAGATCGAGAAGGCGCTTGAGGCGGTTGTTGCGATTGATCACGCGCCGGTAGAGGTCGTTGAGATCGCTCGTGGCAAACCGGCCACCGTCGAGCTGCACCATGGGGCGCAGGTCGGGCGGGATCACCGGGATGGCATCGAGCACCATGCCCAGCGGCGAGTTGGTGGTGTTGAGGAACGCCGACACCACCTTGAGGCGCTTGAGCGCCCGCGCCTTGCGCTGGCCCTTGCCGCTGCGGATCGTCTCGCGCAGCGACTCGGCCTCGGCCTCGAGGTCGAAGGTCTCCAGGCGCTTCTTGATGGCCGCGGCACCCATGCCGCCGTCGAACCAGCGGCCGTAGCGGTCGCGCATCTCGCGGTAGAGGAGCTCATCGCCTTCGAGGTCTTGCACCTTGAGGGTGCGGAAACGATCGAAGACCTTGTCGAGCCGCTCGATCTCTGCGTCAGCGCGACGACGCACAGCCGCCATCTCGCGCTCACCGGACTCGCGCACCTTGCGGCGGACGTCTGCCTTGGCCCCTTCGGCCTCGAGCTCGGCCAGATCGGCTTCCATCTTCTTGGCCCGGGCATCGATATCGGCATCTCGGCGCTTGGCGATCTTGCCCTTTTCGACACCCAGCTCGGCCTCGAGCGTGGGGAGCATCTCGTGCCGGCCTTCTTCGTCGACGCTGGTGATCATGTAGGCGGCGAAGTAGATGACCTTCTCGAGATCCTTGGGCGCCAGATCGAGCAGGTAGCCCAGACGGCTCGGCACACCCTTGAAGTACCAGATGTGCGTGACGGGAGCGGCGAGCTCGATGTGGCCCATGCGCTCGCGACGCACCTTCGCACGCGTCACCTCGACGCCGCAGCGCTCGCAGATGATGCCCTTGAAGCGCACCCGCTTGTATTTGCCGCAGTAGCACTCCCAGTCGCGGGTCGGCCCGAAGATCTTCTCGCAGAAGAGGCCGTCCTTCTCGGGCTTGAGCGTGCGGTAGTTGATGGTTTCGGGCTTCTTGACCTCGCCGTGCGACCACGCGCGGACATCATCCGCGGTCGCCAAGCCGATGCGAAGTTCGTCGAAGAAGTTGACGTCGAGCACCCTGTGTCCTTTGCCTCGTCGTTGCGCGTGTGTTGTCGGTTGTGGGTGTGCCTAGACCTCTTCGACGCTGCTCGGCTCACGCCGCGACAGGTCGATGCCTAGCTCTTCTGCTGCCCGGAAGACGTCTTCGTCGGAGTCGCGCATCTCAATGGCGACACCATCGCCCGAGAGGACCTCGACATTGAGACACAGCGACTGCATCTCCTTGACGAGCACCTTGAAGGACTCGGGGATTCCGGGCTCCGGGATGTTTTCGCCCTTGACGATGGCCTCGTAGACCTTGACGCGACCGAGAACGTCGTCGGACTTGATGGTGAGGAGCTCCTGCAGCGCGTATGCCGCGCCGTAGGCCTCGAGCGCCCACACCTCCATCTCGCCGAACCGCTGGCCGCCGAACTGGGCCTTACCGCCCAGCGGCTGCTGCGTGATCATGGAGTAGGGGCCGGTCGAGCGGGCGTGGATCTTGTCGTCGACCAGGTGGAGCAGTTTGAGGATGTAGATGTAGCCCACGGTGAAGCGCCCGGGGAACGGCTCGCCCGTGCGGCCGTCGAGCAGGCTCGCCTTGCCGTCGGGGCCGACGAGACGGTCGCCGTTGGCCGTGGGGAGCGTCGACTCCAGCACGAGGGCGAGTTCGTCCTCCTTGGCGCCGTCGAAGACCGGCGTCGCCACGCGCGTGCCGGGCTCACCCGAACGGACCTCCTCGGGGAGTCGGTTGGCGCGCGGATCGGCGGGGTCGACCTGCCATCCGGAGTGCGCCACCCAGCCCAGGTGGGTCTCGAGGACCTGACCGACGTTCATGCGGCCGGGGACGCCGAGCGGGTTGAGGACGACGTCGACCGGCGTGCCGTCAGCGAGGAAGGGCATGTCTTCGACCGGGAGGATCTTGGCGATGACGCCCTTGTTGCCGTGGCGGCCGGCGAGCTTGTCGCCCTCGGTGATCTTGCGCTTCTGCGCGATGTAGACGCGCACGATGCGGTTGACGCCGGGAGGCAACTCGTCGCCCTCGTCACGATCGAAGACGCGGACGCCGATGACCTTGCCGGACTCGCCGTGGGGCACCTTCAGCGAGGTGTCGCGCACCTCACGCGCCTTCTCTCCGAAGATGGCGCGCAGGAGGCGCTCCTCGGGAGTGAGCTCGGTCTCGCCCTTGGGCGTGACCTTGCCGACGAGGATGTCACCGGGCACGACATCGGCACCGATGCGGATGATGCCGCGATCGTCGAGATCGGCGAGCACCTCCTCGGAGACGTTGGGGATGTCGCGGGTGATCTCCTCGGGGCCGAGCTTGGTGTCGCGGGCGTCGATCTCGTGCTCGTCGATGTGGATCGAGCTGAGGACGTCGTCTTGCACCAGGCGCTGACTGAGGATGATCGCGTCTTCGTAGTTGTGACCCTCCCAGGGCATGAACGCCACGAGGAGGTTCTTGCCCAGAGCCATCTCGCCCAGGTCGGTCGAGGGGCCGTCGGCCAGGACCTGGCCGGCGATGACGTGATCGCCCTCGTTGACCACCGGGCGCTGGTTGTAGCTCGTGCCCGGGGTGGAGCGGTGGAACTTCTGGATCTTGTAGGTCGAATGCGTGGCATCGTCGTTGGCCACGCTGATGTGGTCAGCGGACACCTCGGTGACCGCGCCGGCCTTGGTGGCCGTGACGATGTCGCCCGCGTCGTAGGCGGCGCGGAACTCCATGCCGGTGCCGACCAGCGGAGCCTCAGCGCGCAGGAGCGGAACGGCCTGGCGCTGCATGTTGGAGCCCATGAGCGCACGGTTGGCATCGTCGTGCTCGAGGAAGGGGATCATCGCCGTCGCGACCGACCACAGCTGCCGAGGTGAGACGTCCATGTAGTCGACCTCGGTCGGGATGACGTAGTCGACCTCGCCACCCTTGCGGCGTACCAGGACCCGGTCTTCGGTCAGCTGACCGTCAGAGGCGAGCGCGGCGTTGGCCTGGGCGATGACGTGGAGGTCCTCCTCGTCAGCGGTCAGGTAATCGACCTGGTCGGT
>JBJTIQ010000132.1:0-3321 GCA_046095085.1 Actinomycetota bacterium
CATCACCACGGGGTGCGCCGCCGCGCAGCGCGGACAGGGCCGGAGTCGCGAGGCCCACGGTGACGAGGATGGCGGCACTGATGGCCACCGCGATGGCGGCCTTGGGCACACGGGGTGAGGCCATACGCAGAAGGTAGACCCTGATCGGGATGGTGGAGGGGATTTTGCGCAGTCCCCGTAGCGTGTGCCCATGGCCAGCGGCACACCCGAGGTACGCATCGGCCTGGCCGGATGGAGCGAGGCAGTCTCGCGCTACCGCCGCAACTTTCCCGCGGAGGGGACGGGGCTGGCGCGATACGCCGGCACCTTCGACTTCGTTGAGGTCAACGTCACCTTCTACCGAGCCGTGCGGGAGGCGACGCTGGCGGGGTGGGCTGAGCAGACGCCTCCCGAATTCCGCTTCAGCATCAAGATCAATCGGGCCATAACGCACGCTGCTCGACTCTCGGCACAAGCTCGCCTCGACGATGCTCTGCTGCCCGTCAGGGCACTCGGTGACAAGGCGGGCGCGCTACTCGTGCAATTGCCACCCAGCCTGGACTTCGATCCGGAGAAGGTCAAGTCGTTTCTCGCGCGCCTGCGATCCGCCTACTCAGGAATGGTGGCATGGGAACCACGTCACCCGGGCTGGGATGTCGCGGGAGCGGACCAGCTCCTGTCTACGCATGAGGTGACGCGGGCCCTGACGGAGATCCCCAATGCGGCAACCCCGCACCAAGCCTCGGGGTGCTACGTGCGGCTGCACGGCACACCGCGGCGGTATCGCAGCTCTTATTCGGACGTTGACCTGTCGGCGCTTGCCACGTGGCTGGCCGAGGAGTCGGGACCGTCGTTCGTCGTCTTCGACAACACCGCGGGCCCGGCCGGGGTGGCCAACGCATTGACCCTGAAGTCCCTGGTGTGAGGCACTCGCTTCGCGAGCGGGTGACGGGCATGAGGCCCGCGCCGTGAGTTCTCACTGCCAAGGCACTGTGAAGTTCATGTACTGACATCCAAATTGGTACTCCGGAAACCATAACTCGATCCCCCCGTCGACGGGAACCCAGTTGGGGTAGGACTCGTACGAGGCCGGCAAATCGATGGCGAAGCCGTAGAAGCAGTCCTGCCGCTTGATGGCGGACTTGACCCTCGCGGTGAATGCTGAAAGATCGGACGGCGACACGAACTCCTGCAGCTTCGCCCGTCGGCCAGAGGAGGTGTGCCAGGCGCGTGCCGCGAGATCGGTGATGGAGCCCGCAATCTGCGGGTGCACGAAGGAACTTCCCTGAGACAGACAGAAGTACCCCCGGCGGCAATCGGAGGAAACACGTGCCTTTTGTTCGTAACTCGCGGGCTGAACGCGCTTGAGATACTTCCTAGTCTTCTTCGAGGGCTTGAGCCACTCATTGACCATGGAGTCGACGAAGGAGGACACCTTGCGTTGCAGCACAACCAGGCCAGGGGTATCCCCGGAGAGGGTGACTGTGCTGTAGGAGAAGTCACTGAAGAACTTCACGTCAGGCCTCATCGTGGTGATGTCGGCGCGGACGCTGTCTCCCTCAACCGCGACGGCCGAGGGCGTGACACCCAAACTCGCTACCAAGACCCCCGCAAGGATCCACCCGGTCCCTCGACGCCAGCCGTACGTCATTCCCCGCCCCCAATCCGTCGCTTCGCGAGCGGGTGACGGGAATCGAACCCGCGCTGTCAGCTTGGGAAGCTGATGTTCTGCCATTGAACTACACCCGCGTGCAGCCTTGACTGTGTCTGGGAGTCTACCGACCCGCCGGAAGCCGCTGGCCCAGTCGCTCAAACTCTTGCAGGGTGCGCGTGTAGTCCGAATATGCAGCGAGTTGTTCGCGGATGCTGAGCCGAGGACGCAGCAGAGTGGCTGCGCGGTCGAAGCGTGTCTGCGCCATTGCGAGTGCAGACGAGTGCAGGTCACGTGCAGTTCGCCAGTCGGAGCCCTTGTCCGTCCGTTCAGCCTTCCGAATGGCACCCACGAGGCCGTTCATCTCTCGCCGCGCTTGCGCTGCCATCGTTGTGAGCTCCGCGCGCTCTGTGGGGGTGACGCGGGATCCATAGTCCCGTTCGTAGTCCTGGGTGAGACTCCCCACGGAGTTGCGCAGGGACTTCGCATCATCCGCGACGGTGGTGGCATGTGCAATGGCTACAGGTCCGAGAAGGAGGGCGCTCGCGAGCGCCAGG
Source organism: Actinomycetota bacterium (assembly GCA_046095085.1). Lineage (GTDB taxonomy): Bacteria > Actinomycetota > Actinomycetes > S36-B12 > S36-B12 > Mxb001. Next base: position 2,188 of record JBJTIQ010000132.1, read on the forward strand.
ACGGTGGCGATCCGCGTGGCCTTCACGACGGTCCGACGCAGCACGTGCGAAAGATGTTCCCGTCTTAGGGTGTGGGCGTGACGTTGCAGGGTCATGAAGCCGGGCTCCGGGTTTGGCTCGACCGACACGATCCGGGCCGCATCGGCCTGCGTCGGGGAATCCGGGCCGCAATCGCCCTGCCCGTGGCCCTGTTCATCACCCTCAACATGCTCGGGGACGTGACGGCCGCGAGCTTCGCTGGGTTCGGCACGATCGGCTTGCTCATGACAGCCGACTATGCCGGGTCCGCGCGCCAGCGAACCGTGGACTACCTGGTCACCGGTGTGATCTGTTCCGGACTCATCATGCTGGGCCTGGTGGCGTCGGGGAACGTCGTCACGGCCGCACTGACCACCTTCGTCGTCGCGCTCGTGACGAGTCTCGCCGGGATGTTGCGCGGAAACATCGCCGGGGGAGCTCCCGCGGCGATTCTGCCATTCATTGTCGCCGTGTGCATCGGGCTGCAAGGGACGACGATCACCGACGCGTTGGTCGCATGGTGGGTCGCGGTGATCGTGTGCACGGTTGTCGCCCTCGTCGTATTCCCTCGGCGGCGGGAACACATCGCGCGAGGACTCCTGGCCGATGTCATCGATCGTTCCGCGGACATGGCACAGGCAACCTGGCTGCAGCCCCTCGATCCCGCACGTGTTCGATCCCTCGCCGCGTCGCTGGACGACGTCTTGGACCAACTGCGGGGAGTGCACGCGGGGAAGCCATTTCGCCCCACGGGTGTGACCCGCGAAGACCGAGCCCTGAGCCTGCTGATCGACCACGCGTGGGGAATGCGCGAGGTGGTGCGCGACCCGGAGCTCCAGGAGCGACCCACCGAGGGGACCGGGCCCGCTGCCGCAGCGGATGCTCGCTGGGTATCCACGATCGCCTGCGCGAGCGAGCATCCGCTGCGGCCCTGCGTCACGCCTCGAGCGTCCCTTCTGTCGAAACCCTGACGGGAGCTCGCAATGCCTATCGTGAGGCAGTCGTCACAGAAACCGTCGCCCGTGCGAATGGGGGTGTGCCTGCTGGCCGGCTGGCGGAGGACGCCGCCTATCGCCACTTGATCAGCATGGCGAGTGTGATCGTCGAGCAGTCGAC
>JBJTIQ010000133.1:0-5116 GCA_046095085.1 Actinomycetota bacterium
CGGTGTCGACCTCGTGACTCCCGACTGGGCCCTGCTCGCGCAGTCGTTCGGTATCCCGTTCACCGAGGTCAGCGACGCCTCGGGCATGCGGTCGGCCCTCGCCGAGTCAGCTCGCCGCGACGGGCCGTCGCTCATCCTGCAGCGGGCGGAGTTCCATCCCCCGGCGTCGACCAGCCCCCGCTGGTTCGAGGCGATCCCTGGCAACACCGAGACCGCCTAGCGCCGTTCTTCGGGCAGATCTGCACGCTCAGCGTGCGAATCTGCCCAAAGAACAGCCTGTGGATGGCGATCGACGCGGGCGCCGTCCGACCGCAACGCTGTGCTCGTGGACCGAGGCAGGAGTATCGATGCGCGGGTGCGTGCCGTTGCCGCACCCCGGCATGGAGTGCTGACCGCTCGCGACCTTCAGCGGCTGGGAATTGGCCGATCAGCCGTGGCGACCCGCGTCGGAGCGGGCGAGTGGGAGCGCTGCGGACGGGTCTGGCTCGTGCGAGCTGCGGCCACGGCGGGTGACCTGCAGACAGCATGGCTTCTTCAGACGAATGGTGCGGCGGACGCGGTTGTGAGTGGAACGCTCGCCGCTCGGCTAGCGGGCTGGGATCTGCCGGGAGGCGATCGAATTTTGGTCCAGCCAGGGCATACGCGTATCAGCCTTCCCGGCACGACCGTCATCAGGCGGGGCCCGGTGGACGCGCTCAGTGCACCAGGCGGCCTGCGCCTGAGTCGTCCACTCGACGGACTGGTAGACGCGCTGGCATGCCTCGGTGCTGAGGCGGGCGAGCGGCTTCTCGACCGCGCCCTGCAACGTCACTACACGTCCCTGCGCGACTTTTCTGCAGTCGTCGAAGGCCGCTTGGGACGGGGTAGTCACGGAGCGGCGATTCTGCGCCAACTGCGCGATGCCGCCAATGGCGGAACTCGCTCGGAAGCCGAGCGGCGCATGGCGGCCCTTCTGAAGCGCACGAAGACGGGTCCGTGGATTGCCAACTATCCGCTCATGGACGACCTCGGCAACCTCGTGGCGGAGATCGACTTCGCGCTGAAGTCCCTCCGCATCGCCATCGAAGTTGATGGGCGTGCCTTCCACTCCGATCGGCATGCCTTCGAGCGTGATCGTCGGCGTCAGAATCTCCTGGTGCTTGACGGTTGGCTGGTGCTCCGCTTCACATGGGAGCAGATCACTCGCGATCCGAAGGCCGTCATCGCATGCATCATCGCTGCCGTCGCCCAGCGGGAGCGTTCTTTGGGCGGATTCGCACGCTGATCATGCAGATCAGCCCGAAGAACGGCGCTAGGCGGTCTCGGTGTTGCCGGGGATCGCCTCGAACCAGCGGGGGCTGGTCGACGCCGGGGGATGGAACGCCGCCCGCTGCAGGATGAGCGACGGCCCGTCGCGGCGAGCAGACTCGGCCAGGGCCGACCGCATGCCCGAGGCGTCGCTGACCTCGGTGAACGGGATACCGAACGACTGCGCGAGCAGGGCCCAGTCGGGAGTCACGAGGTCGACACCGCGGTTGTCGTGGCCGAAGACTTTCTGGTCGAAGCGCAGCATGCCGTAGCCACCGTCATCGACAACGATGAGCGTGATGGGCAGTCGCTCCTGCACATACGTGGCGAGTTCGCCGAGCGCGAACATCGGCCCGCCGTCACCGCACACGGCGAGAGTGCGAAGCCCGACGGCAGCTGGCCCGATGGCCGCCGGCAGCGCAAACCCGAGCGTGCCCCACCCCACCGGATTGATCAGGCGTCGGCGCCGCGGGTGTACGGCGTGACTGCTGGTCCAGTAGCCGGGGATGCACATGTCGGTGACGACCACGCCGTCGGCAGGCCACGTCTCAACAGCCTCGACGAACTCGACGGCCTCGGCGGTCCGCTGGTCGGCGGCGACGCGCGAGCGGATCACCTCGCGCAGCCGAACGTCGTTCCACGGCTCGCGTTGCACGTCGCCGAGTGAGGCGTCGAGTGCCTGGAGAGACGGCACGAGGTGCCCCACCGCCAGCACGTCCCAGTCGATCGTGCGCGCGAGCTCGTCGCCGAGCCCGATGGCCGCACGCCGCTCGGGCATCGGCATCTTCCAGTTCTTGGTGTTCATGGCGTCGAAGCCCGACCCAACGACGAGCAGGAGATCCGCGCCGCCGATGAGCGTGCCCACCTCGGGCTCGTGCACGGACGTCTCGACGATCAACGGGTGACCAGCCATGACACCGCGTCCGGCGTACGTCGTCACGACGGGTGCACCGAGCCGCTCGGCGAGTTGGGCCACCGACTGCTCGCCAGCGTCGCCGGACTGCGTCACCCCGCCACCGGCCCAGATGACGACCCTGGGAGAGGTGCGGATGAGCGAAGCGAGCGCGGTGACAGCGTCGGGATCGGCGCCGCGTGGCTGAGGTTGCGCGGACACGCTGGGCAGCGGGCCGTGCCACGGCGCGCTGAGGATGTCGGAGGGAACCCCGAGGTAGGTCGGCTGACCCGGGGAGGACTGGGCGCGCGACAGCGCACCCGCCACCTCCTCGAGAGCCTGCTCGCCCGTCGACGCCGTGAGGGCCCGCACGCCGAAGGCCGCGAAGGGAGCGGCCTGGTCGGCCATCTCGTGCAGGATCCCGCGCGGCCCATCCGGGTGTCGCAGGGCGCTCGACACGTCGCTCGAGATAAGCAGCACAGACGACCCACTGACGCACGCTTCACCGAATGCGGCGACGCCATTGACCGCTCCGGGACCGGTCGTTGAAAACGCCACGCCGAGGCGCCCGGTGGCGCGCGCATAGCCGTCGGCGGCGTAGACCGCGGCCTGTTCGTGGCGCACCCCGACCACCCGCACCGGCGCGTCGCTCGACCAGAACGTCAGGTTGTGCACGCCCGGCAGGCCGAACACGGCCGGGATGCCCTGGGAGGCGACCAACTGCAACATCGCCGTGCCCACGGTGTGCTGGTCGCTCACGCGCCCAGCCTGTCAGAGTCGCAGCGCGCACGGTCACAGGGGCTCGCGCGGCCCACATTCGACGCGGTGGGAGGATCGGCCCATGACGACGTACACCTCCCGCAATCCGGCGCGCTTTGACGACATCGTGGTCGAGGTCCCGCTGGCCACCGTCGCTGACGTCGTGGCTACCTGCCAGGCCGCGAAGGACGCGCAGCCGGGGTGGGCCGCCGTCCCCGCACCCGCGCGCGGTCGTGTCATCGCACAGGTCGGACGCCTCTTCGAAGCCAACAAGGAGTCGCTCTCGCGTCTGGTGACGCGCGAGATGGGCAAGGTCTACGCCGAGGCCCTGGGCGACGTGCAGGAGGTCATCGACACGTGTGACTTCTTCCTGGGCGAGGGCCGCAGGCTCTACGGCCAGACCGTGCCGAGCGAGATGCCTGACAAGCAGCTCTTCACGTTTCGCGTGCCGGTCGGCACGGCGATGATCATCACCGCCGGCAACTTCCCGGCGGCCGTACCCTCCTGGTACATCATCCCGGCGCTGGTCACCGGCAACACCATCGTCTGGAAGCCCGCCGAGCAGACGGCCGCGATCGCGCAGGCCATGGCCGAGATCTTCTACGCCGGCGGCGTGCCGCGCGATGTGCTCAAGGTCGTCATCGCCGATGGGCCGACCACCTACGACGGCCTGGAGACCGCACTGCAGAAGGGCCTGGTCAACAAGATCGGCTTCACCGGCTCCACCGAGGTCGGACGCAAGCTCGGCGAGCTCGCGGGGCGCCATCTGCAGTCGCCCTGTCTTGAGCTCGGCGGAAAGAACCCGATGGTTGTCATGCCCGACGCCGATATCGACCTGGTGGTCGAGGGCGCGCTCTTCGCCGGTTTCGGTACGGCGGGCCAGCGGTGAACGTCGCTGGGCACGCTGTGGGTGCACCGCGACATCTACGACGCCGTGCGCGAGCGCTACGTGCATGCGGTCGAGAATGCGATCGTCGGCGACCCCTTCGAGAAGGTCCTCTACGGCCCGATGATCGACGAGAAGTACCTCGCCAACCAGGAGAAGCACCTGGGCCTGATCCAGGACCACCAGACCGTCTACGGGTCGACCGCGATCGGGCGCATCACCTCGCGCAATCCACGCCGTGGCTTCGTGGGCGATCCCGACGCCGGCTGGTACGCCCACCCCACGATCGTCGATGGCATCCGCGCGGGCGATGCGCTCTACGACACCGAGACCTTCGGCCCGCTCGTCGGCATGGGCGTCTTCGACACACTCGACGAGGCCATCGAACTCGCCAACGGCCACGGGTACGGCCTGTCGAGCGCGATCTACACATCGGATCCGAAGGCCGTCTGGCGGTTCCGACAGGGGATCTCCGCGGGCATGTTGTCGATCAACAACTCGACGTCGGGTGCCGAGGCGCACCTGCCCTTCGGCGGCAACGGGCGCAGTGGCAACGGATCGCGTCAGAGCGGTATCTGGGTGCTCGACCAGTTCACTCGCTGGCAGTCGATGAACTGGGACTACAGCGGCAAGTTGCAGAAGGCGCAGATGGACGTCGAGGAGCTTCCGTACGACCCCGGTTTCCGCCTGTGAGCCTGCCCGAACGCAGCGATGTCGTCATCGTGGGCGGTGGCGTCATGGGCGCGTCGGCGGCCTTCCATCTCGCCGAGGCGGGAGTGTCCGTCGTCCTGCTGGAGCGCGGCGAGCTCGCTGGCGGCTCGACATCGCGGGCGGCGGGTGGAGTGCGGGCCAACTTCTCCGATGAGCTCAACATCTCCCTCGGCAAGCGCTCCCTCGAACTCTTCGCGGACTTCCCGCACCGGCCCGGCCAGGAGATCGACCTGCACCGCAGCGGCTATCTCTTCGTGCTGACCCGTCCCGAGGACGTCGACCTCTTCACCGCCTCGGTCGCCCTGCAGAACTCCCTGGGCGTGGAGTCCCGCATGATCGACGTCGAGGAGGCGTGCCGGCTCTCCCCGTTGCTCGATCCCGAGGGAGTTCTCGCGGCCGCGTGGTCGCCCAACGACGGGCACTGCACGCCGGAGTCGGTGGTCATGGGCTACGCGTCGGGGGCTCGACGTCACGGTGCCGTCGTACGCACGGGCGTCGAGGTCACCGGCATCGACTCAACGGGTGGCGAGATCAGCGCCGTGCACAGCACCGACGGCACCGTCCAGACCCAATGCGTCATC
>JBJTIQ010000134.1:0-6449 GCA_046095085.1 Actinomycetota bacterium
GGCCCCGGCGGCGCCGAGGATCAGGCGGGCGTTGGTGAAGCAGATGAAGCCACCCACGACCACGCCGAGGATGCGCGCGTTGAGCCGGCGCACCACCCAGGCCGCGATCGGGGCGGCAATCACGCCGCCCACCAGCAGGGCCAGCACGATGCCGAAGTCGATGCCGGCGGCGCCGAGGCCGATGATGAAGCCGATGCTCGCCGCGAGCGCGACGAGGAACTCACTGGCGTTGACGGTGCCGATCACGCGGTTGGGGGCAAGGCGTCCGTCGGCGAGGAGGGTCGGTGTCGTGACCGGGCCCCAGCCGCCCCCGCCCGTCGCGTCGACGAAGCCACCCACCATGCCCAGTGGGAGCAGCATGCGGATTCCCGGAGTGCCCGGCTTGCGCTTGGGCGCGCGTCCGATGAGGAAGCGCAGGAGCACGTAGACGCCGAGGACGAACAGCAGGCCTCCGGCGATGGGCTTGGCGGCCGCGGTGGAGATGCTCGAGAGGAACGTCGCGCCCGCGAAAGCGCCGATGGCGCCAGGGATTGCGATGCGCCTCACCGTGGGCCAGTCCACGTTGCCGAAGCGCTGATGGGCGATGCCCGAGACGGCGGTGGTGCCGAGCTCGGCGAGGTGGACGGATGCAGAGGCGAGGGCAGGGGTAAGGCCGACGGCGATGAGCAGGGTCGAGGAGGTCAAGCCATAGCCCATGCCGAGGGAGCCGTCGACGAACTGGGCGAAGAAGCCGGCGACGGCGATGAGCAGGAGGCTGGGCACGGATTTCCCCAATCACGACTTGAACTGAAATCTCACCTGACTTAGATGAGATTAGCACGACGGGCGTCCTCCGCCAAAGACCTGCCCCGGTGTCGCCGTTTGTCCCACAAAGTGGCCGTTTGTCCCACGAAGTGGGAGAAGCGGTCGATATGGGCCCTGCCAAGCCCCATTACTCGCCGTTTGTCCCACACCAGAGGCGTCCGAGGGACCCGGACCGGTGTCGCTACTGCCAGGCGGCGGGGTCGTCGAGGAGTTTGCGTACGCGGGCAGGCAGGTGATCGGCCACCACGTCGCTGAGGGAGACGGTCTCGAGGATCTGCCGCTCGGAGGCGCGCAGGGCCACCAGCACGGCCTGCAGGCCGACGGCAGCCCCCGCGTAGTGCAGGTTCTCCGGACGCGTGCCCGAGACGTTGACCAGCGCGCCGTCGATCGCGCGGATGACATCCGCGAGGCTGATCTGCCCCGGGTCGCGGGCCAGCGACCAGCCGCCTTCCGGGCCCCGGCGCGCCGTCACCAGCCCCGAACGGCGAAGCTCGGCGAGGATCGCGCCGAGGTAGGACGTGGGGATCGCCTGCCGCTGGGCGAGCTCATCGGTTGTGAGCGGGCCGTCGGGCGCGGCCGCCAACTCGAGGGCGGCGCGCAGGGCGTAGTCGGTCCTTCCCGATAGGTGCACGGCCCGAGGATACGTCGACTAGACCGGTCCGGGGCCCGACTGGCAGGTCGGACACCAATACGCGTCGCGCTCGTGGACTCCGCTGCGCTGCCGCCCGAAGCGGATGCGAAGGCCGCAGCGCCGACACTCGCGGCCGGCCCGCGCGTACACGTAGTGCTGCTCCCGGAGGTCTCCCGTCGAAGCCTGGGCGCCGCGCGCCTTGTTGGCGTCCATGAGCCGGGTCGTGCGGGTGACCAGCCGCTCCAGGTCCGGCACGTCGCGCACCGGGGTCCAGGGCGTGACGCCGTGGAGGTAGAGGCCCTCGGTGACGTAGATCAGCCCGAAGCCGGCAACCACCGACTGGTCGAGCATGGAGTCCCCGATCGCCCGCTCAGGCTCGGCGGCTATGCGCGCCGCGACCTCCGCTGCGTCGACATCGGCCGCGAGCACATCAGGTCCGAGGCGGCCGACGATCCGCGACTCCTCGTCGGTGCGCAGGAGTTCGACGACGGGCAGGCGGTATCCGACGGCGTCCCATGCATCGGTCCGCAGGACGACGCGAATCTGCCAGTCGGGGCCGCCGCGCCACGCGCGCTCGGGCCGATACAGATGCCAGGTTCCGTCCATGCGGAAGTGGGTGTGCAACGTGGCGTTGCCGTCGAAGCGGAAGAGTAGGTGCTTGCCGTAGGAGCGGACGCCCTCGACGCGTCGGCCGGTGAGATCGATCGTGGCCAGTCGGGGGACTCGGAAGTCCGATGCCGTGATCTGCTGCCCGCCAAGCGCCTGGTCGAGTCGGCGGGCAGCGAGCCAGACGGTGTCGCCTTCGGGCATGGGGTGATTCTGCTCCGGCCTAGGCGCGCAAGCGCAGGCCCGATGGCGTACGCGCGAATCCGGCCGCGACGAGAGCGGACACCCACTCAGCCCGTGCGGACGCGATGTCGTCCCCGTCGATGCGCTGGAGCGACACCGCATGACCGCGCAGGGCGCCCGCGAGCGAGCGTGCGGCCCCCTCTGGGTCTTCGCACGGCCACGTGGTCAGCGACCGATGGCCCTTCGCCAGGTAGAGCAGCGGTTGGCCGTGACCCAGGGTGACGAGGGCGCCGGCTGACCGGCTGGGTCGCACGGCTGACTCCGGCCAGGGCAGCGCAGCACCGAAAGGTTGCGCGGGATCGGCAGCGGCGAGCGTGCGCACGGGCCCGGCGGGCCGGCCAAGCCGGCCCTGTCGGGCTGTGTCGGAGGGTGTCGCCGCGCAGCGACGTACCTCGTCGATGGCGCCGGCAAGAGCGAACTGCGCAGCGCCCTGGCCCTCGAGCACGTAGGCGCGCCGACAGCGGCCGGCGTCCTCGAGTGCGCGCAGTACGCGATAGGTCGACGCGAATCCCGTGGCCGTCTCGCGTGTCACGATCCCGAACCGGTCGAGCACTGACTCGGCCTGCGCGAGCGCGCGCGCGGTGGCATCGGCGCTGGGCGCAGGCAGCAGCGACCAGCGGCCATCGGGAGGCGGCAGATTGGTGCGGGGCATGGTGCGACGCCGGCGCGCGACCGGCGGGCGTCGAACGTGGCCGCGGGCGCCCAGGTGGGCACGCACGGGCAGGAACGTGTCATTGGTGACGTGGCCGCTCCAGGCCAGGGTCAGAAGCGTGGCGCGAACGTCGGCCTCGGGCACGAGTGCCTCCGTCGACAGGTGCTGCGCCAGGTCGCGAGAGAAGAGAGCGCGGCCGTCGAGGGCCGTGAGGATGCGAAGGGCCAGCGGATCCTCCACGGGCCCAGGAGCCGGGATCAGGAGGGGGGCGAGGTCGCTCGGCCCGAGGGCGATCCAGCCGTCGCGGCCGGGGAGTGATCCGGTGCCCCACCATGCGACCTCGCCGGTGGCGAGCAGCTCGTCGAGCATGGCGGGGTAGTAGTCGCGCACGCGCGCCGGCAGGATCAGCGACTCGAGCTGGCTCGCTGGCAGTTGCGCGCCAGCCAATTGCTCGATGACCGCGAGGAGTCCGTCAACGCCGGACTGCGGCTCGCTGATGCGCTGCCATCGCGGCAGGAAGTCCACGAGCGTGCTCGCCGGCACCGGTTCGATCTCGTGTCGCAGTGCTGCGACCGTGCGTCGGCGGATCTGGCGCAGCACGTCGACATCACACCACTCGGTGCCGCGGTGGTCGGGTCGGAATCCACCCGTGACGACGCGTCTGCGCTCGACGAGTCGCTCGAGAGCCGACATCGCGACCGATGCGCCGATCCCCAGGGAGTCGGCGACGTCGTGTGCCGTGAATGGGCCATGGGTGCGGGCGTATCGCGAGACCAGATCTCCGAGGGGGTCGGCCACGACCTCCAGGAAGGCGTCGGGAATGCCCGGGGGGAGGGCGGCCCCGAGCGCGTCGCGCAGGCGCCCGGCGTCCTCGACGGCCGCGAGGTGATCGCGTCCGGCGATGCGCACGGTGACCGCCCGGCGCTGCCTCAGGACGTCGTCCACGAAGCCGCCCGGGATCCCGCGAGCGGCTCGCGCGTCGCTGTCGAGGGGCCCGATCATGCGCAGCAGGTCGACCAGTGCCTCGTCGTCGGCGACGTCGTACTCCCAGCGTCCGACGTGGCGCGCCACCTGCTCGATGGCATCGGCGTCGAGGATGTCGCGCAGCTCGGTGGGGCCGAGGAGTTCGGCGAGCAATTGGGAGTCCAGGCTGAGCGCAGCGGCACGACGTTCGGCAAGTGGCGCATCGCCCTCGTAGAGGAAGGCCGCGACGTAGCCGAAGACCAGGGACTGCGCGAAGGGCGACGGTCGGTCGGTTTCGACATCGACCACGCGAATGCGGCCGTCGCGGATATCGCCGAGCAGTCCGCGCAGCGCGGGCATGTCGAACACGTCCTGGAGGCACTCGCGCACGGTCTCCAGGACGATCGGGAAGTCCGGGAAGCGCGCGGCAACCTCGAGCAGGTGGGCGGAGCGCTGGCGCTGCTGCCACAGCGGGCTCCGACGGCCGGGGCGGCGACGGGGCAGGAGCAGGGCGCGGGCGGCGCACTCGCGGAAGCGACCGGCGAAGAGTGCCGACCCGCCGATCTGGCGCTCGACGATGTCGGCGATCTCCGCCGGATCCACCATCACGAGATCGGCGACGGCCGCTGCTGCGGCATCGTCCATGGTGTCGGGCAGCCTCAACACGATGCCGTCGTCGGAGTGCATGACCTGCGCACTGATGCCGTAGTCGGCCTCGAGTCGCGCGCCGAGTGCCAGGCCCCAGGGCGCGTGAACGCGCGCGCCGAAGGGGGTGTGGATCGCCACTCGCCAGTCGCCGAGTTCATCGCGGAAGCGCTCGACCACGACCGTGCGGTCATCGGGCAGCGTCCCCGTGGCGGCGCGCTGCTCGAGCAGGTAGGCGATGAGGTTGTCGGCCGCCCAGGCGTCGAGGCCGGCATCGTCGAGCCGTGAGCGCAGGGCGTCAGTGTCGGCACTGGACCGCAGGAACTCCCCGAGTGCGCGGCCGAGCTCGACCGGGCGGCCGACGGCATCTCCATGCCAGAAGGGCAGCTTGGCGATGAGGCCGGGCGCGGGGGAGACCAGCACGCGGTCGGCGGTGATCTCCTCGATGCGCCACGAGCTGGCACCGAGGGCGAACACGTCTCCAACGCGCGACTCGTAGACCATTTCCTCGTCGAGTTCGCCGACGCGATTGTTGGTGCCGACGAGCACGACGGGGTAGAGGCCGCGGTCGGGAATCGTGCCGCCGCTGATGACGGCGAGACGCTGCGCCCCCGGACGAGCGCGCACGACGTCGGTGTCTCGGTCCCACAGGATGCGCGGGCGCAGTTCGGCGAAGTCATCGCTGGGGTACTTGCCCGCCAGCATGTCGAGGACCGCGTAGAAGGCGGCCGCGGGCAGGTCGGTGTAGGGCGCGGCGCTCGTGACGGCGGCAAAGAGTTCATCCACCGGCCAGTCGTCCATCGCGGCCATGGCGACGATCTGCTGCGCGAGCACGTCGAGGGGATTGCGCGGCACGGCGAGCGCCTCGATCGCGCCGGCCTTCATGCGCTCCACGACAACGGCGCTTTGCAGGAGGTCGCCGCGGAACTTCGGGAACACGACCCCGCGGCTGACGGCACCCACCTGGTGGCCCGCGCGGCCGACACGCTGCAGGCCGCTCGCCACACTCGGCGGCGACTCGACCTGCACGACGAGGTCGACCGCGCCCATGTCGATGCCGAGTTCCAGGCTCGACGTGGCGACGACCGCTGGCAGACGGCCGCTCTTGAGATCGTCCTCGATGATGGCGCGCTGCTCCCGACTCACCGACCCGTGATGGGCTCGCGCCAATGGCACCTCCATCTCGCGCTCGTCCGCGAGCTCGTTGAGGCGCCCGGTCAGTCGTTCGGCCAGGCCCCGCGAGTTGGCGAAAACCAGCGTCGAGGACTTCTCGTCGACCAGGTCGACGATGCGCTCCTCGACGTACGGCCAAATAGAGGTGCGTCGAGGATCGGCGGCAGCGGATCCGTCGACGTCGAGTTCGGCACCCATGGCGGCCATGTCCGGCACGGGAACGATGACGGACAGGTCCCACTCCTTGTGCGCGGGCGGGTTGACGATGGTCACGTCCGCGCCGGGGCGCAGGAAGCGGGCGACTTCCTCGACGGGGCGCACCGTCGCCGACAGGCCGATGCGCTGAGCGGGGCGGTCGCCGAGTCGGTCGAGCCTTTCGAGACTGAGGGCCAGGTGGGCGCCGCGCTTGGTGCCGGCCAGCGCGTGGATCTCGTCGATGATCACGGTCTCGACGTCGCGAAGGGTCTCGCGTGCTTGAGAGGTCAGCATCAAGAAGAGTGACTCGGGAGTGGTGATGAGGATGTCGGGAGGGTTCTTGAGCATGCGGCGCCGCTCGTCGGGCGGGGTGTCGCCCGTGCGTACGCCGACGGTGATCTCGGGCTCGGGCAGGCCGAGCCGCTGTGCCTCGCGCCGGATGCCCGCGAGCGGCGAGCGCAGGTTGCGCTCGACGTCGACCGCGAGCGCCTTCAGCGGCGAGACGTACAGCACCCGCGTCCCCCCACCCCGTTGAGT
>JBJTIQ010000135.1:0-11101 GCA_046095085.1 Actinomycetota bacterium
GATTGGATCTGAGCGGACCCGGGTTCGATTCCCGGCACCTCCACGATGCAAAGAACCCAGGGGTGATCCCCTGGGTTCTTTGCATCGTTGGGGTGAAACGTCGGGAATCGGGAGGAGGATCGCCGAAGGCGATTCGACGGATCCCGGCACCTCCACGATGGAGTGCTAACCAATGGTTAGCGCCCGACCTGACCGATGCTCTCGGTGGCTCTCCCCGCCACCGGGAGTTTCGTGTCTTTCGGGTGGGTGAGCTTGACGGACGCCCCGCGGGTCTTGGGTTCGAGCCGACACCGGGTGGGGCGGCTTGGCTTGCTGAGCCGCCGGTGCCCTCGGGAGTCCGGCCGAATCCCTTCGCTCTGCTTGTGTCGGGCGGTGGATTGAGTGGGTCTGTGCCTGTCCTTGGAGATCCGGGCTGCTCTAGCGCGTCTGCATGTCCACGTCGGCCCTGCTGGGCCGAATGTCAGTTGGCGGCCTGCAGGGATGTGTAACTTGATGGGCAATCGGACGCGGGGGTCGCAGCAGGCGACGGGGATCCGCGGCTTGGCTCAACGGGAGGACAGGCCATGGGGCGGATCCGAATTGTCATTGTTGCCGGCTGCCTGGTGCCCGCGGTAGTTCTGGTGCCCGCGACCGTTGGGTCAGCAGCGCCGTCCTTGGAGCCGAGGTCAGTCGCCGCGACCGGCACCCTGGCAGTCATCAGGACGATCGCCGTACTCGAGGACCCCCACGGCGTGGCCATCAATAACGTCGACGACACCGTCTACGTGACCAACAAGGACAGCAAACACGTATCGGTGATCAACGGAGTTACCGGCACGGTGGACGACACGATCAGTCTTGCGGACTACGGGTTTCCCAGCAGCGTGGCCGTCAATGACCTCGACGACACCGTCTACGTGACCACGCAGGGGACTCCCGATGACATCGGCTACGCCGACGTAACCGTGGTGGTGATCAACGGCCGTGTCGGTACAGTAGATGACACGATCTCCGGCGGGTTCTCTGCGTACCAGCCATCTGTCGCCGTCAACCAGGTGGACGACACCGTCTACGTCACCCACTTCTATGACAACACCAATTTGGTGATCGACGGCCGCACCAACACATGGAATTCCGGCACCACCTTCACTGGCTTCTTCCAGGGCCTTGCCGTCAACCAGCTTAATGACGCCGTCTACCTCATCGAATACGAACTTGGCACCATGATGGTGATGAACGGCCGCAATATCAACGATACGACGACGATCACTGTGGCGGGGGAGTACGACCCCTGGGCTGTTGCCATCAACCAGGCTGATGACACCGTGTACGTCGCCAACGAACTTGGCACCGTGTCCGTGATCAACGGACGCACCAACACGTGGGCCGACACGATCACTGTGGCGGAGCAGTACGACCTCCGAGGCGTCGCTGTCGACCAGGTGGGCGCCACCGTCTACGTAACCAACGACTCCGGCACTGTGTCGGTGATCAACGGACGCACCAACACATGGGAGGACACGATCACCGTCGGTGAGGGGCCCCGTGGAGTCGCGGTGGACGACTCAGGGACTAATGCGGGATTGGTCTACGTCACCAACAGCGGCGCCGACTCCGTGTCTGTTATCGGGCGCGTATCCCCATCGCTCGCATCGACCGCTGGACGGGCTGGGAGCACCATGACGGTCGCCCTGGATGTCCCGCAGGCGGCCTACGACGTGGATGACGCCACGATCACGTCGGTGTCCTTCGGCGGCAGGCTCGCCACCGGCCTGACGGCCAGAACGGGGGATGCCTGGACTCTCACGGTGCCCGCGGGGACGGGGACTGTGCCGGTGACGGTCACTTTCAACGGGGGCCTCACGGCGTCGGCCGGCAGTTTCACGTACAGCTCACCGAAGCCGTCAATCACGATCACAGGCACCCGTGACGGCCAGCGCATCACGGTCACCGGCACCGCTACCGGCTTGGCCGGCAAGGAATTGCGGGCGTGGATCCGCTTCCCCGGCAAAAGCACACATGTGAAGGGCAAGGCGGTCATCACGCCCGCTGCCGACGGCACCTTCACATGGTCCCGCAAGACCGGCAAGAGAACGTCCGTCTACATCGCTCACGGCGAGACGAAGTCCAACACGGTCACCATCCCCGCCAGGCAGCGCCGCTGAGGGGGGGCGGATGGGCTGGGTGCAAGTCCTGCCTCCTCGGCTAGCACCCCACGTTGCGAGTTGAGTAGATACTCCGGATGGCTCGGAGTAGATCAACCCGACGCATTGGGCTGCTTCTGGCTCGAGGTGCTCCGGGCGGCTTGCCGGGCTCGTGCGACTAGTTGCCCCATCGCAAGGTGACACTCCTGTTGCGCTTCCAGCATTCGATCTCCTTGTCGCTTTCGAATGCGGAGCAGCCCCAGCCATTGGCATTCCAGCCGCGCTGAGAGCCGGGCACGTATCCCTTGACCACGATCTGTGCGGCCCTCTTGGCCTTGGCGCAGGTGAGGAAGCTGCCCCCGTGACCGTGTCCTGTGGAGATGTTCCACGTTCTCGTTCCCGTGGACTGCTGCTGATGCGTCCATTCGCCGCAGGACTTCTCCCGGTGCTGCGAGGCACCAGCAACCGCCTAGGGCAGTGCCGTCACAGCGACCGTGACTGCAATCGCCAAGCCCATCTTCGTCATACGCCGCACTCCTGGCCCCCTCTCGTCTTGACCATTCGAAAGGCTACTCCAGAGTGCCCGTCATGCGGGCGATGGAATTCTCCCCGGCCCTAAGTGAGCCACGGACTTTGCGTGGGACCGATCCTCGTCGCCCTATCTGCTGCCTGAGAGGATGCTCGACGTGCACAGTCCGGCGATGCTCAACGACTTCGTGACGTCTGCCGACATTGCCCCGGAGGTGTGGGACCTCCGGCCGGACTATCGCGCGATGCTGCTTGCCGTCGACGGCATCCAACCCGGCTCCGGTGACGCGTCGAGCGAAGCACTACTCCAGGCCGCCGAGGTGTCGGCTCGCGCAGCCCTCGCCCAGACGGCGGTCGAGGATCTGCCTCATGTCGCCGCTTGGCGCGAGGCCTACCGCGACTTCGGCGCCAAGCCGCAACGCACGCGCAACAGCCTGGAGGCAGTGCTACCCCGCGCAGAGGCAGGACTCCCACGGGTAAACCGCCTCACCGATATCTACAACGCCATCTCCATCTCCCACCAGATTCCGCTGGGCGGTGAGGATCTGAATCGGCACGCCGGCCCGCCGCGCTTGGTGCGGGCTACCGGCGCTGAATCCTTTGACACGACGTCCGAGGGTGCTGAGGTCATCGAACACCCGGAGCCAGGGGAAGTGGTGTGGTGCGATGACGCGGGCGTGACATGCCGCCGGCGGAACTGGCGTCAGGCGCGGCGTACCCAATTGCATGAAGGGACCACTGCGGCGCTCTTCATCATCGACGTGCTCGACCCGGTGACGGATGAGGAGCTGGCTGTAGCCACGGATGAGCTCATCGGGCTCCTTCGTGCCCTTGGCACGGACGTGCAGGTGGCCCAGCGACTGATCCGTGCGGGCTAGATCCTCACCTCTCCCGCGATGACCGTGACGCAGCGGCCGCCAATCCAGATGTCTTCGCCCTCAGCCATGACGTGCACTCGACCCGCGCGACCCATAGCCGTGCCCTGCGCGGCCAGGTAGCTCTCGGGAGCCGTCCCCGACCCGATGAGCCACTGGGCGAGAGCGGCGTTGAGCGATCCGGTGACGGGATCTTCCGTCAGCCCGGAGTTGCCCGGGAAGAAGGCGCGCACCTCGTAGTCGACGTCACCGGATTCGTGCGGGCCGATTACGCCAACGTCGAGGCCGGCCAGGATGTGAGGGTCGGGATGGATGCGAAGCACCTGATCGGCTGACTCGAGCAGCACGGCCATCCAGCCCGGACCGTTGTCGCACCACTGGTGGTCGACGACGTCCGCACGGCTGAGCCCGAGGCCTGCGGCGATCCGTGCGACATCCGACTCGTCCAGGGGACCGCCGCGCTGCAGCGGTGGAGCGGCGAAGGCAAGAACGTCGCCTTCGCGGCGGATGCGCACGAGCCCCGCGCCGCACTCCTGCACGATCACGTCGCCATGTGGCTCACCGCCCGCCTCGAGCCACGCGTGGCATGTGCCGAGCGTCGGGTGACCGGCGAAGGGCAACTCACGACCGGGGCAGAAGATCCGCACGCGATAGTCCGCGGCTTCGCTGGTCGGGGCGAGCAAGTACGTCGCCTCCGAGAGATTGGTCCATGACGTGAAGGCATGCATCTGCTCCGTCGAGAGATCGATCGCATCCTCGACGACGGCGACGGGATTGCCGAGGAGTGGTGTCGCCGTAAAGACATCCACCTGGCGGAAGGGGCGCTGCGCCATGGCGCGACCCTAGCGACGTGCGCAGGACCTCCGGGTGCAGGATCCCGCAGTGCGGAGCCTCTTGGGCGACTGCCGCGACGTAGCCTCTTTCCCATGACCCACACTTCGCGCGCCATGCGCTCCATCGCCCTGCCCATCGGCGTCCTTGCCCTCGCGGGCTTCGCCCTGACCGCCTGCGGCGGATCGAGTGATTCGAGATCCTCGTCATCCGCCGCACCGGCGTCGTCGAGCGAGCCCCCGGCACCCAACCCCAATCCTGAGGGCGACTGCTCCCAGGAGGCGCTGAACTCCGCAGCCTCCGCAGCGACCGGCGGCTCCTTCGGCGGAGTCGAGGAGTACACCTGCGATGGTGGCTGGGCGGTGGTGTCCGGCAAGATGAACGACCAGTACACGAGCCTGGTCTTCAAGGCCGAGGACGGATCGTGGATGCCCAAGGAGGTCCAGGAGACCTGCCAGGCAGGCGAACTGCCCGCGACGATCGCCGAGATTGCCTGCAACTGACCTGATCCCTCAGCATGCGTGCGGTGCGCGCGTCAGCGCGAGGTGAAGAAGAGCGTGGCCTTCCGCGAGAAGAGCAATCCCAGGATGACGAGCCCGACGCTCGCGCGTAGATCCGCGTTGAAGACGGCAAGGATGCCAGAGATGACGTAGGTGATTCCGGCGATGATGACAAGGATCCCAACGAGCGTGACTCCGAACGGACGACCCTTGGCGAATTGCCTCCTTGGCTGACTGCACGGGTGCCGCGGTTGTGGCGAACAGCAGGTGGTAAGGGGCGACAGCAGGCCGTGCGAGCGTCTTCGTGCCTGCTCACTCTGGAAGTCGGCAGGCGCGAGGATGCGAGCACAGCCACCGGAGCGGCACAGAGGACATGCCGATGAGGTCCGCGAGACAGGAACGGGCAGGCAAGAAACCCTCCCTAACGACGTGAAGCAGCGATGGTCGTTCGTATGAGGAGTTGGAAGGGCATTGAGCGATGCTCGGCCTGGTTGACCGTGCCAACGACGGTGATGCCCAGGTCGGGGGCGCGGAACATCACCGTCCCCGAAGCTCCCGAATGACCGATGTAGGGCGCCACGCGCCGGAGACCGGTCATGATCGCGGGCATGCGGAATCGCATGATGCCGTTGCCGTACGCCAGGGGAAAGAAGATGCGGTGCCAGTCCGAGCAAATCCATCGAAGCGTCGTGGGATTTACAAGGGTCCCGTCGAAGAAGGCGTCAAGGAAGCGCATGCCGTCAGCCAGCGTGCTCACGATGCCGCCGTCGGCCTGCACGGAGGCCATCGCCTGCGGGATCGTCACTGTCTTGTCACCGACGCGCAGCGGGGTGACGGTGTCGTAGCGCTCGATGTCGTGGCGGCAGAAGACGTAGGTGCGCTCGAGGCCGAGAGGCGTGCAGATGCGCTCGTGTACGGACTGTGCAAAGGGTCGGGCATCAAGGCTCTCGATCACCGCACCGAGGATTTGGTAGCCGGTGTCGGAATAGCGGCCCTTGCCGGGTGCACCCGGACCGATCTCGCGGCTCCAGTTGAGCACGTCGCCTAGATCCCAGGCGAAGTCCGCATCGAGCGCCTGGGCGAAGGTGGTCGCACTATCGGGGCGCTTGCCCTCGAAGTAGTCGGGGAGACCTGCGGTGTGGGCCATCACCTGCTGCACAGTGATCTCCGACCCCAGGTCGCGTCCCTGGTGTGCGGAGAGCCCCGTGAGGTTCAGATCGGGCAGGTGCGCCGCGATCGGGGAGTCCCACCGCAGAAGGCCTTCGTCGTGGAGTTGCGCGAGGATCGCGGTCACATAGAGCTTCGTTCCGCTCGCAATGAAGAAGGGGCGACCAGCATCGCCGTAGGTCACGTCGAGGGCGCCATCGTCGCTCCGCATGCGCCACAGCACCTCGCCGGATCGACCACCTGAAGCAACCTTGCCGATCTCTCGAAGGATCTTGTCCCTGGTGTCCACCCCTCCATTGTCCTCCGTGGCAGGCTCTCTCCGGGAGGTGGACATGCGCGTGAGGGGACTAGGCGCTGCCGGCGTGATCGCTGCTGCCGGAGTCGGCGGTGTGCTCGCCTACACGGTCGCGCGCGTGCAGGGCCGTGCGGCGGGCGACGTCAGTGCTTACCTCTCGGGCAGCCCCGCGCGCGAGCGGCCCGTCGTGGTGGTGGGCGCGAGCATCGTCCGCGGACGCGCCTCGGTCGACTTCGTGCAGATCCTGCGGGAGCGCTTATCCTCACGTGACTTCGTCAACGGCGGGGTCAACGGCAATGTCGCGTGGGAGCTCCTCCAACGGATCGACCCCGTGGTCGCATGCCGTCCCGCACAGGTGGTGGTCCTTATTGGGACCAACGACGTGCAGTCGACGCTCACCCCGGATGCCATGCGTGAGGCGCGCGAGTCCAAGGGACTGCCCGAGGATCCCTCACTTGGCTGGTACGCCGCGTGCATGACCGAGATCGTCACGCGCCTGCAGGGTGGCGGAGCACGCGTCGCCGTCTGCTCGCTGCCGCCGATCGGACAGGACCTGGCCGCGCCCGTCAACGTGGTCGTGCGCGAGGCCAACGCCGCGCTCCGCGGAGTCTGCGAGGCGACCGGTGCGGCGTACCTCCCCGTCTATGAGCACCTCGTGGACCTGCTCGCAAGCCAGGGCGCCACGCGCGGACCCGCCTGGACAGGATCGTGGGCGCCGGGCGTCGCAAGCCTCGTGGAGCACTTCGTGCTGGGGCGCAGTTATGACGCGATTGCGCTGGCTCGGGGGTGGATTCTCTCGCCCGATGGCGTGCACATGGACTCGACAGGCGCGGGAATCATCGCGGATGTCGTTGCGGAGTGGCTGGAGAGTCAACTGAGTACGGAGTAGGCGGAATCTCCGATGTTGATCGAGATCACGGGGTCATCGGCAGGTGTTAGCCAGCGGAGAAGCCATTTGAGTTCGGCCCTGTCCATCGAGATGCATCCCTGCGTTGGCTTGCCCTCCGTGACGTGAAGGAAGAACGCCGAGCCGCGTCCGGCAAGCACCGGATCGCGGTTGTAGTCGATGACGATCGCGTAGCGGTAGGCGTCAACGGCACCGAGCTGCTCGGAGCGGGACTGGAGGAAGCCGCAGGAGGCACCGGGATCACAGACGCGCATCTCGTTGTAGTGCGGGCTCTTCACATCGCTGACCCACCAGTGAGACAGGCCCACCCGCGTGTAGGGGAGTGCGGTGCCGGGGTCCCTGGCGAGTCCAAAGGCCTCGGTGAGCGCGAACACCCCACGCGGGGTGCGGGAGCGCCGCTCCGAGGCGAGCCCCACACCCTCTTCCCCGACGTACACCGGGATCGGCCCGCGCACACGGGTCAAATCCTCTCCTCGTCTCTCCCATGCCTCGAGCGTGCCCGTCGTCGAGGTGAATGACTTCACCGAGACGGTGATGACCTGCGCGGGATCGACGGGCGGAGCGGCCGAGATCCCCGGAGATGCCACCATGGCAAGGACCGCCGCGGCGGCAGCGAGCAAGGCCTTCACGCGGACAGGCTACGTCAGGCGTGCACGACGAGGTCGATCCCGTCGCGCACCGAGTGAGCGCCGTCGCGCGTGACGACATACGCATCCTGGCGGCCGCGCACGGAGAACGACCAGGGACCGGTCTCTCCCGGATCCTCTCCCACGAGCGCCGTGTCCTCATCGATCCCCAGCACGGTGCCGCCGTGGGAGACAAAGGGACGCAGGGCCATATCGGGCAGCCAGCGCGTGTAGCGATCGAAGTGGGGGAGGATGCGCGCATCAGGCACGACACCGAGGCCCTCGACGGGTGCTGCCCCCGGGCGGCGGAAGTGCTGGATCGAGCCGCCCATCACCATGGCGCCCGCGCTGCATCCGGCAAGCCCTGCGCCGCGCAGCCATGTGCGGCGGATCGCCTCCCACGCGGGGGTGTCGCGCAGGGTCTTGGCGAGGAAGGTGGGATTGCCTCCGGAGAGGTAGATCAGGCCTGCGCGCTCGATGAGCGGCACCCAGCGCGCGTCCATTGCGTCCTCGCGCGTGCGGATATCGACGATCACCTGTTCCGCGCCGAGTCGTTCGGCGGCCTGGCGGCCAAGGTCGTGCCAGCGGGCCAGGCTGCCGTCGCCCTCGGGAGCGGCAGCAGTGGCCAGTTGCACGTAGATGCGCTCATTGCCTGCGAAGAGCCAGTCCTCGACATCGCTGAGGACGGGGAGGTACTCCCCGCTGCCCACCAGGGCGAGTCGTCCGGCCATGCCGGGACTCTAGTGCCGGCGCAACCCGCTGCGTCTTCGCGAGCCATATGGTGGTAAATCGGGGTCGGGGGCCGTGATTTTCGACCATATGGCTCGTCAAGATGGGGGGATACCTACTTGCCGTCCTTGCCCTCGTCGAAGGCTCCCTTGATCTGGTTCCAGTAGCCGGTCGCCTTGTCGGCGGCCTGGTCGGTGAGTTCGCTGGCCTTGTCGGTCACCGCACCGGCAAAGTCCTCGACCTGCGCCTCCGCCTGATCGGCAGCGCCCTCGGCACGGAGCTCGTCATTGCCCGTGAGCGCTCCCGCTGCCTCCTTGAGGCGTCCCTTGATGTCCTTGTAGAGCGGGTCCATGTCGGCCTCCTCCGTCGAATCCCGGCGTACCCCCCGACGGTAGCCCTTCGGGTGGAGCCGACGCCAGGAATGCGTCGGTCAGGGTCGGCGTTGTGGCCGCTACGGTGCGTGTAGGGGCGTGCGCGGGAGGAGGTCCGATGGCTGACAGCGTCGAACTCGCGATCTCCGGCATGACGTGCACCACGTGTGCCTCGCGGATCGAGCGCAAGCTCAACAAGCTCCCGGGCGTCACCGCGTCGGTCAACTACGCGACCGAGAGCGCCCACGTCGACTTCGGCACTGATGTCGACGTCGCCGACCTGCTGCGCACGATCGAGCAGACGGGGTACGCCGCATCGCTCGTGGCGGATGCTGCTGCTGACGACGCCGAGGTCATCTCACTGAGGCGACGGTTCTGGGTGTCCCTCGCCCTAGCCGTCCCCGTGGTGGCGTTGGCGATGGTGCCGCCGCTGGAGTTCCCCGGCTGGCAATGGCTGTCTCTCGTGCTGACCACCGTCGTGGTCGCGTGGGGTGCCTGGCCGTTCCACCGCGCCGCGGCCATCAATGCGCGGCACGCCGCGGCGACGATGGACACGCTCGTCAGCGTCGGCGTCCTGGCCGCCTATCTCTGGAGCGTGTGGGCCCTGCTCTTCGGCGGTGCCGGTGCGCTCGACTACACGATGAGCCACGGGCTCTTTGCTCGCTCGCACGGCGGCCCACCCGACATCTACTTCGAGGTCGCCGCCGCCGTCCCCGTCTTCATCCTGGCCGGACGCTGGTTCGAGGCGCGTGCCAAGAGGCGCTCCACCCAGGCGCTGCGCGCCCTGGCCGGGCTTGCCGCGCCTGACGCGGCCGTACTCGTCGATGGCGTGGAGGTGCTGACTCCGGCCGCGTCACTGCGCGTGGGTGATCGCTTCGTGGTGCGACCGGGGGAGCGCATCGCCACCGACGGCCTCGTGGAGTCCGGCGAGAGCGCCGTCGATGCGTCCCTGCTGACCGGTGAGCCCGTCCCGGTGGAGGTGGGTCCTGGCGATGCGGTCACGGGGGCGACGGTCAACGTCGACGGCACCCTCACGGTGCGCGCCACGCGCGTGGGCGCGGACACCCAACTGGCGCAGATGGCCCGACTCGTCGCGGCCGCCCAGGCGGGCAAGGCGCCGGTGCAGCGGCTGGCGGATCGGGTGGCCAGCGTCTTCGTGCCCATCGTCATCGCCATTGCCATCGTCACCCTCGTCGTGTGGATCCTGGCGACCGGCGACGTGGAAGCCGCCTTCACCGCGGCGGTAGCGGTCCTCATCATCGCGTGCCCCTGCGCGCTCGGCCTCGCTACACCGACCGCTCTCCTCGTCGGCACGGGACGCGGCGCGCAGTTGGGCATTCTCATTCGCGGGCCCGAGGTGCTGGAGGACACCCGTCGCGTCAACACCGTCGTCCTCGACAAGACCGGCACGGTCACAACCGGGCGCATGTCCTTGCAGGAGGTGCCCACGGCGCCGGGCGAGGATCCAGTCATCGTCGGCGCCATGGCAGCCTCCGTCGAGGCACCGAGCGAGCACCCCATTGGGCGCGCGATTGCCGCGGGTCTCGATGTGGTCCCGGCCACGGACTTCCGCAATGAGCGGGGGCTCGGCGTTCGCGGGCGCGTGGACGGACACGAGGTGGCAGCCGGCAGGCCCGAGTGGGTCGCCGAGGCCGTGGGCGCCCCTGGCATCGACGACGAACTGCGGCGGGGGATCGACTCGGCCGAGGCGGCGGGCATGACGGCGGTGGCGGTCGGCTGGGACGGTGTCGTTCGAGGGGCCCTCGTCGTGAGCGATGCCCCGAGGGCCACGAGCCGGCACGCCATTGCCCTGCTGCGCGGCCTTGGTCTCGAACCGATCCTCGTGACCGGTGACAACCCGCGCACGGCGGAGTCGGTCGCCGCCAGCGTGGGCATCAGCGAGGTCCGGGCTGGCGCACTCCCGCAGGAGAAGGTCGAAATCGTGCGTGAATTGCAGTCCGAAGGTCGCGTGGTCGCGGTCATCGGCGATGGCGTGAACTACGCCGCCGCGCTCGCGCAGGCGGATCTGGGCATCGCGATGGGCACGGGCACTGATGCCGCGATCGAGGCCAGTGATCTCACGCTTGTCCGCTCGGATCTGATGGCGGCGGTCGATGCCATCAGGCTTTCGCGAAGCACCCTGCGCACC
>JBJTIQ010000136.1:0-9382 GCA_046095085.1 Actinomycetota bacterium
GTCCCCACCGGGTCGACGGTGAAGGCGATCTGCGACTGGTACTGACCCGCAGGCAGGCCCTCCGACCAGGTGTCTCCCCTGTAGGTGAACTCGTTGACCTTGGCGTCGGGGAAGAACCACAGACCCTGAGCACTCCCGGCCTTGCCTTGGGAGATCACCCCGCACGGCGTCCCGGGGACGGGATTGGAGGACGGGGCACCGAGCTTGGCGAGCCATCGATCGCGCTGTGCGCCGACGTAGAGGTCGTAGGGGCAGGTGGCATGCAGTTCGCCCCGGGCGCTGGGGGAAGTGTCAAATCTCTGTTGGTTGATGAAGGAGTTGGTGTGGGCGGAATCCTCGACCCGGAAGTCGAAGGCCACGCTCTTACCTGCCTCTCCCTCGAACCAACCAATCTGGGTGCCGGCCTTGACAGGAGTTCGCGCGACCGGCTGGCCGGCACTGGATGGCGATGGCTCGCTGGGCACCACGCCGGCGACCGCACCGACGACTCCCTTGACGTGATACAGCTGAACCTCAATCCCACAGCCGGCGTCGAAGTAGAGGGAGTATTCGGGCTTGTAGTCGGCTGAGGCGCCCGGTGCGCGGTAGTACGAGGCCTGGTAGAGGACAAGATCAGTAGGGGCGTAGATCGGCAACCGCTGCCCGTGCAACTCCGGCTTTGTGTGCACGTATGAGCGGATCGACAGACTGCCGCCAAATGCCGTCTGTTGGCCGATGGGGACGACGACCTGGACGTGGTCGAGCGCCATGAGGTCTCGCGTGAAGACCGGGCGTTGCTTGCAGGATTCGGAAGGGGACGGAGACGGTCCGGGACCCGGGCTGGTGGAGGGGGAAGGTGACGGCGCGGGGCCCGAAGACAGCTGCCAGAGCAGTTTCCCCTTGTTCTTGCCCTTCTTGATCCGAGTGCAGACGACCGTACGACCGGGTCCATCGCCCATGGTCATGCCGACCTTCTGGCACGGGGTGCCGACGAGGGACGCCGCCTGAGCCGGCCCGGAAAGCAGCGACGCCATCACGCCGAGGGCTACTGCCGACGCAAGACCAACGACCGATGCGCAGACGGCATATCGGGACTTGGCCATGGAGGACTCCTACATCGGGCACCTGGAGTGCCAGTGTGCCGAGGTTCCCCACGGCGTGTCCAGGACTACAGGTCGAGATCGACGACCACGGGGGCGTGATCGCTGGGTCCCTTGCCCTTGCGGGCCTCGCGGTCGATGTAGGCGTCCGTAACGCGCGATGTGAACGCCGAGTTCGCGTAGACGAGGTCGATGCGCATGCCCATGCCCTTGTGGAAGGCGCCGTCGCGGTAGTCCCAGAACGTGTAGGGCTCACCCTTGAGCGCCCGTGGCATGACGTCGGCCAGACCGGTCGCACGCAGATTGGCCAGGGCTGCGCGTTCGGGGGGCGTGACGTGGGTCGACTGGGCAAACAGCGAGATATCCCAGACGTCCGAGTCCTCGGGTGCGACGTTGAAGTCTCCGATGACAGCGTACGGGAGATCAGGCGAGGCGGCCATCTCGGCGGCGACCGTGTCGCGGAGCACCCCGAGCCAGTCGAGTTTGTAGCTGTAGTGGTCGTGATCGGGCTCGCGGCCATTGGGCACGTAGACGCTCCACACGCGCACCCCGCCGCATGTGGCTCCCACGGCTCGTGGCTCGATCGACCGGTCGTACGGCGGTTGCCCCGGGAGGTCACGCACGACATCGGAGAGCCCGACGCGAGACAGCAGTGCGACGCCGTTCCACCGGCCATCGCCGTGCGCGGCCACTTCGTAGCCGAGGGCCTGCACCGGCATCTCTGGGAAGTCAGCCGAGGCGCACTTGAGTTCTTGGAGGGCAAGGACGTCGGGCTGCGCCGTCTCGAGCCACTCGACGAGTCGATCGAGGCGCGACTTGACCGAGTTGACGTTCCACGTGGCGATCCGCATCCCCCGAGGCTAGCCCGGGGTGCTCGAGATCAGCTGGCCGTCGGCTCAGGCTCAGGTGTGGGGGTCGGCTCGGGGGTCGGTTCGGGCGTGGGCTCGGGCGTCGGCGTGGGAGTCGGCTCCGGCGCGATAGCCACGATGAGCGTGACCACAGTGCCCTTGTCGGCGACCGTGCCGGCCGGTGGATCCTGCTCGAGTACGACGCCCTGCGGAACCGTCTCGGACTCCTCGTAGACGATGTTGACCTGCAGGCCGGCCGCCGAAAGCGCACCTCGGGCGACGCTCTCCTCCTGGCCAACGACCGAGGGCACCTGCAGCTTGCCGCTGGAGACGACGATGTTGACCTTGGTGCCGACGTCGACTGAGCTCCCCTCGGCGGGGTCCTGCGACAGCACGTAGCCCGCTGGCTGAGTGCCGTCTTGCTCGGTGACGTTGCCGAGGACGAGTTTGGCGTCGCCGAGTGCGAGCTCGGCATCCTCCACTGACGTCAGGCCGACCAGCGGCGGGACATTGGTCTTCTCCTTGCCGGCGCTGACATTGACGTTGACGGCCTGACCCTGCTCGAGTTGCTCGCCGGGAGTGGGCTGCTGGCCGATGATCGTGTCGACGGGCTTCTCCGACACCTCGGGTGTCTGTGAGCCCAGCACGAGGCCCTGCCGCTCAAGCACCGACTCCGCCTGCTTGATCGTCAACCCGCTGAGGTCGGGCACGGAGACGGTGTTGGCGGTCGTGCGATTCAGCACGAGTGCTGCGCCCAGAATCGCTAGGCCGATGAGAGCGAGCACCCCGATGGTCAGCGCTGCCACGAATCCTGCCCCGCGCTGTGCGCGCCTGCCGGAGACGGGAGCGGTGTCGACGGCGTAGACCTCGGTGGGGTTGACCACGTCGAGGCGTTGGGTCGGGTCTCCGGTGACCATGGGGACGGCAGCGGTTAGCTGGGCGCTCGTGGGTGCGCCGACCACTGCGCGCTCAACATCGGCGCGAAACTCCGCAGCGGTCTGGTAGCGATCATCCGGGCTCTTGGCGAGCGAGCGCATGACAACCGCATCGACTTCGCGTGGCACCTCGGGATCGACCTGCGATGGGGGAAGGGCCTGCTCGCTCACGTGCTGATAGGCGATCGACACCGGGGAGTCACCCGTGAACGGTGGCTTGCCCGTGAGTAGTTCGTAGAGGAGGACGCCGGAGGAATACAGGTCGCTGCGCGCGTCGACGATTTCGCCTCTCGCCTGCTCGGGCGAGAGGTACTGGGCGGTGCCCATGACCGTCTGGGCCGAGGTCATGGTGTGCCCCGAGTCGTTCATGGCGCGTGCGATGCCGAAGTCCATGACCTTGACGTCACCAGTGCGAGTGAGCATGACGTTGGCAGGCTTGATGTCGCGGTGCACGATGCCGTGTCGGTGCGCGTAGTCGAGTGCGCTCAGCGTGCCGGCGGTGATCTCGAGCGAACGCTCGGGAAGCAGGCGGCGCCCACTGGAGAGGATCTGGCGCAGCGTCATGCCATCGACGTACTCCATGACGATGTAGGGCACGATCGTGGACTCGGTGCCGTCGAGGTAGACGTCTTCACCCGTGTCGTAGACAGCCACGATGTTGGGGTGGTTGAGGGACGCCGCAGACTGGGCCTCCCGCCGAAAGCGCGCCTGGAAGGCCGGGTCGCGGGCGAGGTCGGGGCGCAGGATCTTGATGGCGACGCGGCGACCGAGGCGTACGTCGCGGGCCTCCCACACCTCGGCCATGCCACCGCGACCGATGACCGCCACGAGTTCGTAGCGGTCGCCGAGCATGCGGCCTTGGCCCCCCAGCGAGGGAGGTTGCCCTGTGCCCTGCGGGTCCTGGGGACCTTGCGTCACGACCGCCTCCTGTCGGAACCCGAGTGGACTCCTGATCTGGACGGTCCAGTGTCGCAGCCCGTTCCCTGCCGTTGCCCGGGAGCAGGTGTGTGTCGGGTCACCGCAGCCCCGCCTCGAGCATGGCCCGGGCGATCGGCCCGGCGATGGCCCCGCCGCTGAGTTCGGCCTGGCCGCCGGCTTCGACGACGACGGCGACAGCGATACGCGGATTGGTGGCGGGCGCCATGGCGACCATCCACGACACTGGCGCGCCGTCGCGTCCGGTCTGCGCGGTGCCTGTCTTCGCTCCCACGGCGACGGTGTTGCCCTCGCCGTCGGTGATGCCCTGGAGGATGCCGGCGGTGCCGTAGTCGACGACCGCCACCATCATCTCCTGCAATTGAGCGGCATCAGCGGGACTCATCGCCGTGCGGAAGGAGCGCGGATCGGCGGTGCGCAGGATGGTCAGGTCGGGTCCGCGGATCTCCTGCACGAGGTAGGGCTCCATGACCACGCCGTTGTTGCCGATGCCCGCAGCGACCATCGCCATCTGCATGGCAGTGGCACGCACGTCGAATTGCCCGATCGCACTGATCGCGGTCTGCGGCTCGTCGGGGTTGTCGGGGAAGCGCGAGGTTGAGGCACGCAGTGGCGTCTCGAAGGCGGTGTCGAATCCGAAGAGCTCGGACTGGGCGCGAAGCGCGTCGGCGCCGAGCTGGTTGCCGAGCCAGGCAAACGCCGTATTGCAGGAGTAGGCCAGGGCGTCCTTGAGAGTGATCTCGCCGTTGGGCCCGCACTCCTGCTTCGTCCAGTTGCTCAAGGTCTTGTTGGTTAGCGGAAGGTCGTATTCGGCCGGACCGGGCAACACCGAGTCCATAGTGAATCGGCCGGAGGAAAGGGCCGCCGCCGCGGTGACTAGCTTGAACGTAGAACCGGGAGGGTTCAGGGCCACGATGGGGCGATTGATGAGCGGCTGCGACGGGTCGTTGATGAGCTCGTCGTAGTACTCGCGAATCGCCTGGGGATCGTGTGACGACAGCTGGTTGGGGTCGAAGGATGGTGACTGCACCTGGGCGAGGATCCGACCGGTGGAGGGCTCGATGGCAAAGGCCGCGCCCTGGACTCCAGCGAGGCCCGCCCACGCGGCATCCTGCACGGCCGCATCGATGGTCGTGGTCACCGCTCCGCCACGTGGCTGTCGCCCGGCGATGAGTTGCTGGAGTCGGTCGACGAAGAACAGGTCGGAGGATCCGGAGAGAACGCCGTTTTCGGTGCGCTCGAGGCCGGTTGCGCCGTACACGATGGAGTAGAAGCCGGTCACTGACGCGTATTCGTCTCCGGAGGGATACACGCGCAGCCACTTCAGGGCGCCCTTGGTCTGCTCCGAGAGGGCGATCGGCTCGGGGCCGGTGAGGATGGGCCCGCGTTGGCGGCCGTATTCCTCGAGGAGTACTCGCTGGTTGTCGGCTCGGGCGCGGTAGTCGTCGGAGCGGAAGACCTGGATGAAGGTGACGTTGGCCAGCAGAGCGATCAGCAGGATGGCCAGTACGATGCTGATGCGCCGGATGGACCGCGTCATCGCTTCATCACCTGGGTCAGCGCGGTATCAGCGGTCGATGGTCCCGCCGCAGGGCGTCGTGCGCGATTCGAGATCACGAGAAGGATCGCGATGATCACCCAGTTGGCCACCAGCGACGATCCGCCGTACGACAGGAACGGCGTGGTCAGGCCGGTAAGGGGAATCAAGCGCGTGACGCCTCCCACGATCACGAATACCTGGATCGCGAAGGTGATCGACAGGCCCGCCGCGAGAAGCTGGCCGAAGGGATCGCGCACGGTGACCGCTATGCGCAGGCCGCGCTCGATGAGCACGGCGTAGAGAAGGAGGATGGCAAAGACACCGGTGAGTCCGAGTTCTTCGCCGAGCCCGGCCAGGATGAAGTCGGTGTTGGCAAAGGGCACGAGGTCGGGATAGCCGCGGCCCAGACCGGTGCCGAAGAGGCCACCATTGGAGAAGCCGTAGAGCGACTGCACGATCTGGTAGCCGCCGGTGTCGGCGTAGGCGAAGGGGTCGAGCCACACCTGCACCCGGGCGCGCACGTGGCCGAAGAGCAGGTAGGCGCCGACCGATCCGATGACGAAGAGCAGGGAACCCAGCACGAGCCAGGAGATGCGCTGCGTGGCGATGTAGAGCATCGCGACGAAGAGCCCGAAGAACAGCAGCGAGGTGCCGAGGTCGCGCTCGAAGATGAGCACGCCCAGGGAGACGACCCAGACGATGAGGATGGGCCCGAGGTCGCGGGCGCGCGGGAACCCGATACCGAGGAACTTGGTGCGCACGAGTGCGAGCGAATCGCGCGTCACCACGAGGTAGCCAGCGAAAAAGATGGTGAGGAAGATCTTGGCCGCCTCAGCCGGCTGAAACGTTAGGCCGCCGATGCGCACCCACAGGGTTGATCCGTTGACGGTCGCCCCGATGACCGGCGCGAGTGGCAGGAGTAGGAGCACGACGCCGATGAGACCGGCGGTGTAGGTGTAGCGCTGGAGCACGCGGTGATCGCGTAGGACGATGAGAACGAGGATGAACAGTGTCGCGGCGACGGCGTACCACGTGAGCTGGTTGTAGACGTCCGGTGTCGGGATCGGGTTGTCGGTGCGTTCGGCGCGTTGGGCGGCCGCCACGTCGAGGCGGTAGATCATCGTCAGGCCGAGGATGGTGAGCAGCGTGGCGATCGGCAGGATGAAGGGATCCGCGTAGGGCACGCGCCAGCGCACGATGATGTGCGTGGTCAGGGCGATGGCGCCCACGACGCCGGCGGTGATCCAACACCGCGGGTGCACGCCTTCGCCAGTCGACCAGGCGACCTGCAAGGTGCCAAGGACGCCCAGTCCCCACGCCAGGATCATCAGGACGAGTTCGAGATTGCGACGCTTGGGCTGCACGGTCGCCGCGTGCGCGGCAACGCTCACGGTGTCACCGGGACCACGGGAGCAGGGCAGCCGGTCGGCGTGGGCACCACGGCGCAGGCGGCAGCCCGAAGCCGCAGGTCATTGACGATGCGCTGGGCGTCGGCCTCGCTGTCGGCGACGAGGCCGTCGGCGACCAGGCCGGCGTCGAAGAGCGGCAGCGTGCCCACCGCGAGGTCGGAGACCTGCACTGTCGTCTGCATGGGTATGCCGAGCACGCTGCCCGAGACGCCCTGATAGATGGTGACGAAGCCACCGGACTGCCCGACGTACCACTGCGCGCGTACCCACGCCGTGCCGGCGATGGCCACGGCCGCGATGGCCACGATCACCGCTGCTGCCGCGATCGCCACGATCGTCCAGATGCGCCGACGGCCACCGCCTCCAGTGCTTCTATTCGACGGCGGAGCACCGGCATTGATGCGCGGCATCTCCGACGTCGGAGGCCCATCGACGCGCGCGGGGCGATCGGGGGCGTCGGGGTCGACCTGGGCGTCCTTGGGGAAGTGCACGCGTGGCAGGCGAGCGCGAACGCGCGGCTCACCCGCAGCACCGACCACAACCGGCTCGCCGGCCGCCGCCAGTTCGGTCACTTCGAGGACGTCGGCCACGACGACCGTGACGTTGTCGGGGGCGCCGCGAGCGAGGGCGAGGTCGACTAGGGCGATGACGGTGGCCGTCGGCTCGGTCTCTCGGAGGATCGTGCGTAGTTCTTCGTCGCTGACCACGCCGGTGAGGCCGTCACTGCACAGCAGGAAGCGATCACCGGCCCGCGCCTCGATGACGGAGAGGTCAGGGTCGGCCGGTTGCAGGCCGTCGATGGCTCGCATGATGAGCGAGCGTCGCGGATGAACGGCCGCTTCGTCTTCGCTGATGCGCCCGGCGTCGATCAGCGTCTGCACATAGGTGTGGTCATGGGTGATGCGGGTGAGGTCCCCGCCGCGCAGTAGGTAGCCACGCGAGTCCCCCACATGGACCACGGCCACGCGCGCCGTGCTGCCCTCGTCGATAAACGACAGCGCGGTGGTGGTGGTGCCCATGCCGACGAGGTCGGGGTTGTCGATGACGACCTGGCCGATGCTCACCCCCGCGGCATGCACGCCTGCCGCCAGCGAGGCAAGGGTCTCGCCGGGATCTCCCCCGCCATCGACAACCTCTGCCAGCGTTGCCACGGCAGTCGCGCTGGCGAGTTCGCCTGCTGCGTGACCGCCCATGCCATCCGCCACGACGAGAAGCCAAGGGCTCGCGTATCCGGAGTCCTCGTTTTCGCGGCGAACCATGCCGACGTCCGAGCGCGCGGCGTAGCGCAGGGCGAGAGCCACGGCTACTTCTGCAGTTGCAGGGTCGTGCGCCCTACGCGCAGTGGCGTGCCGGGCGTCAGGGCGGTGGGCTGCGTGATGCGCGTGCGTTCGATCCACGTGCCGTTGGTGGAGCCGAGGTCTTCGACAATCCACCCACCGTCGCTGGGATAAATGCGCGCGTGCCGGCTTGAGGCGTAGTCGTCGTCGATCACGATCGTGGAATCAGGTGCGCGCCCGATGGTGATCTGCGCCGTGCCCAGGGGGATGACGGTGTTGGTCAGGGGTCCGTCGACGATCACGAGCGAGGGTCCGACACGGTCGGACTTCTTGGCCTTGCGCGGCTTCGGGGGCTTCGCGGGTTTGGCCGGCTTGGACGGCTTCACGGGGCGATTGGATGCGGGTCGCGCCTCACGGGGCTGCAGCAGATCTCGGCGCAGCGCCACCACCGTGATGATGACGAAGAGCCAGAGCGCCCCGAGGAACGCCAGCCGCAGCAGCGTGAGGGCGAACTCGGTCATCACCCGGTCCGGAAGACCAGGGTGGTCGTGCCGACCGTGACCGTGCTGCCGTCCATGAGCGCTGCCTGCTGAACGCGCGAGCCGTCGATCAGGGTGCCGTTGGTGGAGCCCAGGTCGCGGGCGATGGCTGGCTGGCCGAGCACGATCTCGCAGTGCAGGCGCGACACGCCGGGATCCTCGACGCGAATGTCAGCATCGGTGCCGCGACCGATGCGACTCACCGCGCGTACAAGCGGGTAGGCCGTGCCACCGACCTCGAGATAGGGCTGCCCTGGCACCGCTCCCGAGGCGGCGGCGGACACGACCGCGGCTCGCGCCTCGGAGTGCACGCGGAAGATCCCGGTCTCTAGCGACTCGTCGCTGTCGAGTCGCACCTCGGCGGGGCCGATGAGCGCGTAGGACTGCTCGCCGGCGTATTCGGTGACGACGGTGGCGAGTTCGGTCTGCAGGGCATCACGGTAGGCACTCAAGCGCTCGGAGTCGTGGGGCGACAGGTCGATGGTGAAGACGTTGGGCACCACGGTGCGCCCGCGCGAAACGATGGCCGCTCGGTCATCCATTTCCTTCTGCAGGGCGGCGGCGAGCTCGACCGGTTGGACCTCGGACTTGAAGGCACGCGCGAAGGCGCCATTCACGATGCGGTCGAGACGGTCTTCGAAACGATCTAGCAGGCCCACCTGTGAATCGTACGTCGCGATGGGCTGGATGAGTCCTAGCGACTGCCCCACACGCGCGGAAAGAACCCGCCGACGTGGTCGGCGTAGTCGTACCAGGCGACGCCGTGACGCTCGGCCAGGAGGCGGTCCTCCCAGAAGGCCTTGCCCAGGAAGAAGCCGA
>JBJTIQ010000137.1:0-7249 GCA_046095085.1 Actinomycetota bacterium
ATGTCGGGCATGGAGATGCGCTCAGGGTTGAGGAATCGCTCGAAGAGCAGGCCGTGCTCGATCGGATCGAGGTCGGTGATGCCCAGGGCGTAGGCGATCATGGCGCCCGCGGCCGACCCGCGACCCGGCCCCACGCGGATGCCGTTGTCCTTGGCATGGCGCACGAGGTCGGCGACCACGAGGAAGTAGCCGGGGAAGCCCATCTGTGTCACGACGCCGAGCTCGTAGGTCGCCTGCTGGCGCACAGCGTCGGACACGCCCGTGGGGTAGCGCCGAGCCAGGCCGCGCTCGACCTCGGCGACAAGCCAGGACTCCTCGGACTCCCCCTTGGGCACGGGGAAGCGCGGCAGCAGGTTGGCGCCCTCATTGAAGGTGACATCGCAGCGCTCAGCGATGAGCAGGGTGTTGTCACATGCCTCCGGCAGATCTCGCCACACGTCGCGCATCTCCGCCGATGTCTTGAGATAGAAGTCGCGGGCGTCGAAGCGGAAGCGCTTGGGGTCGTCCATCGTCGTGCGGGTGCCGATGCACAGCAGGACGTCGTGGGTGTCGGCGTCGGCCGCGTTGACGTAGTGGAGGTCGTTGGTGGCCACCAGCGGCAGATCAAGGGTGCGCGCGATGCGCAGGAGGTCGTCGCGGAAGCGGCGTTCGATGGAGAGCCCGTGGTCCATGACCTCGCAGAAGTAGTTGCCCGGGCCCAGGATGTCGCGCATGTCGGCGGCCGTTGCCAGGGCGCGGTCGTAGTTGCCCGCCTGGAGCCACCGATTGACCTCGCCCGAGGGGCAGCCGGTGGTGCCGATCAGCCCGGTGCCGTAGGTCTGCAGGAGATCGCGATCGAAGCGCGGTTTGAAGTAGTAGCCCTCGAGGCTGGCCACGGAGGCCAGGCGGAAGAGATTGTGCATGCCGGCGGTGTCCTGCGCCCACAGGGTCATGTGGGTGTAGCTCTGCGTGCCTCGTCCCCCCGAACCGTCTTCGGAGTTGCCCTCGTCGAAGCCGCCCCCGAAGTCGAAGGCACGGCGTTCGAACCGGCCCTGCGGCGCGTAGTAGCCCTCGAGTCCGATGATGGGCTTGATCCCAGCCGAGCGCGCCGCCTTGTAGAAATCGTAGGCGCCGTAGAGGTTGCCATGATCGGTCATCGCGATGGCCGGCATGCCCTGCTCGACGGCGGCGGACATCAGGTCGTCGAGGCGGCTGGCACCGTCGAGCATGGAGTATTCGGTGTGTACGTGGAGGTGGACGAAATCGCCGCCCGAGTCTCCCGTGGTCATCCGCCCACCCTATGCCGACGGTCCGACTCCCGGCTTCGCCCGACGCGCCGCCTCGGCGAGGCGTGCGTCGCCCGTCCCAGCAGTCACGCCCGCCTCAGCAGGTGTGCGGCGCCAGCACGCTGTTGTGGTCGACGGCGGCCGCAGCGGCGGCCTCGAGCGCCTGGATCTGCTGCCCGTTGGCGCCGAGGTCGACGATGGCGGTCTCGTTCATGGGGGCTCGGTACTCCGCGCGATTCGGGACACATCGGTGGTCTGCGCCTCTAGGGTCGTGGCTACCCCCCACGGAGAGGCAGTCCCATGGACGTCACCCTGATCTCCGGCGCGGTCGTCTTCGACAGCCGCGCCGGCACCTTGACCGGCCCGTCTCACGTCCTGGTGAAGGACGGTCTCATCGACAGCGTCACCTCGGAATCCCCGGCGGTTAGCGAGGGCGCGACCGTCATTGACGGAACGGGCAAGACCCTGATCCCCGGCCTGATCGATGCGCACTGGCATGCGGCGTTCGCCAGCATTCCGCTGAACGATGCGATGACGGCGGATCCGGGATATGTCCACCTCGTCGCTGGGCGCGGCGCGACGGAGACGCTGTTGCGCGGCTTCACCTCCGTCCGCGATGCCGGCGGCCCGACGTTCGGCCTTAAGCGCGCGATCGAGGCTGGCGTGCTCCAGGGTCCGCGCATCTACCCGTCCGGCGCCTTCATCTCCCAGTCCGGCGGCCACGGCGACTTCCGCATGCCGTACGAGACCCCGCGCGGAATCTGCGGCCACCTCAGCCATATGGAGAACCTCAGCGCCGTCGTTCTCGCGGATGGGGTGCCCGAAGTGTTGCGCGGCGTGCGCGAGCAACTGATGCACGGTGCCTCGCAGATCAAGGTGATGGCCGGCGGCGGCGTCGCCTCCAACTACGACCCGATCGACGTCACCGAGTACACCTTCGACGAGATGCGCGCAGCGGTCGAGACGGCGGAGAACTTCGGCACGTACGTCATGGTGCACGCCTACACGCCGCGGGCTGTGCGACAGGCATTGAAGGCGGGCGTGCGATGCATCGACCACGGCCACCTCCTGGACGACGCGACCGTAGCCCTCATCGCGGAGAAGGGCGCCTGGTGGTCTCTGCAACCCTTCCTCGACGACGCCGATGCGGATCCGATGACGGGGGAAAACCGGGTCAAGCAGCTGCAGGTGGCGGCGGGCACGGACCAGGCGTACGCCCTGGCGAAGAAGCACGGCATCCAGGTCGCCTGGGGCACGGACACGCTCTTCACCCCTGAGTTGGCCTCGCGCCAGGGGGAGCAGCTAGCGAAGATGGTGCGGTGGTTCACCCCGGCGGAGATCTTGATGATGGCGACGCGCGCCAATGCCGAACTCCTCGCGCTGTCCGGTCCGCGCAATCCCTACCCCGGCACGCTAGGCGTGATTGAGGCCGGCGCGATCGCGGACCTGCTCCTCATCGACGGCGATCCGCTCGCTGACATCACGCTGATCGAGCGACCCGAGACGTCGATGTCGCTCATCATGAAGGGCGGCGAGATCGTGAAGAAGATCTAGCCGGGTTGCCAGGCCGGCTCGTCGCGCGGGGGCAACCACCTACCTGCCCTGCGCGTACCCCATGTCGCCCGCTGACGCGCTAGTCGAGCAACCCGAGCCGCCGCATGGGGGTCAGGCCCCTTCGCCCAGGCGCCGCAGGGCCTCGGCGAAGTCCGGCGGGTCGGGCGACTCGAAGCTCATGCGCTCCCCCGACGACGGGTGCGTGATCTCCAGGCGGGCCGCGTGGAGCGCAGGGCGCGTCAGGCCGAGCCGGTCGGCCAACGTCGGGTCGGCGCCGTAGGTGAGGTCGGCAACGAGCGGATGGCGCATCGCCGACATATGCACGCGAATCTGGTGCGTGCGTCCGGTCTCGAGGTCGACCTCGAGCAGACTCGCGTAGGGGAAGGCCTCGAGGGTGTCGTAGTGCGTGACGCTCGGCTTGCCATCGGCCACGACCGCCATGCGGTAGTCCGCGCTCGGATGGCGATCGATGGGCGCATCGATCGTGCCGCTGACGGGGTCGAGCAGGCCCTGCGCGATGGCGCGGTAGACCTTGGTGACCGTGCGCTCCTTGAACTGCTCCTTCAGGTGGGCGTAGGCGGGCTCACTCTTGGCCACCACCATCAGGCCGGTCGTGCCGACGTCGAGGCGGTGGACGATGCCCTGGCGTTCGGCCGCGCCCGAGGTCGAGATCCGGTAGCCCGCGGCCGCCAGGCCGCCGATGACCGTGGGGCCGTCCCAGCCCGGGCTCGGATGGGCGGCCACGCCCACCGGCTTATCGATGACGACGAGGTCGGGGTCGTCGTAGACGATGCGCATGCCCTCGACGGGCTCGGGCTCGCGCTCCGGCTCGGGTCCGGGCAGTTCGACCTCGAGCCACTGCCCGTCGGCCAGGCGGTCGGACTTCGTCGCGGCCGTGTCATCGATGCGGACGGCCCCCGCGTCGATCAGCGACGCCACGGCGCTACGCGACATGCCAAGCATGCGCGCGAGGCCAGCGTCGACGCGCTCGCCGACGAGCCCCTCGGGCACCGGGAGTCGTCGAATGTCAGTCATGGTCGACGTCAGCGCGACGATGCGCGCTTCGCGCCATTGAGCTCGACACCGCGGATCGTGAGGATGACCATCAGGATGGCTGAACCCACGATCGACATGTCGGCGACGTTGAAGACGGGCCAGTTGGGCAACTGCAGGAAGTCGACGACGTAGCCCTGGCCAATGCCGGGCGGACGCGTGAGCCGGTCGATGAGGTTGCCCACGGCCCCACCGAGGAGACCGCCGAGGGCTACGGCCCAGGCGACGCTCCCGATGCGCGTCGCCGTGCGCAGGATGACGATCGACACCACGACGGCGATGGCGGCGAAGATCCACGTGAAGCCGGTGCCCATGCTGAAGGCCGCGCCGGTGTTTTCGGTGTAGGTGAGCTTCAGGACCGGTCCGAGGATTTCGATGGGCGCCTCGCCCGCCAGGATCCGCGGCCTGAGGTAGGCGACGGCCAGAGCCTTCGTGACCTGGTCGATCACCACGACCCCGAGGGCGACCGCGACGGTGACCCAGACGAGCCTGGGACGCGGGCCGGGGGGCGCCACTGCGTCGGGTGTCGCCTCGTCGGAATCCGTCACCCCGTCAGAGTACGCGGCGGTCCTCGATCTGCTTGCAGGCGACGCACATCGTCGCGCGCGGGAATGCCTGCAGTCGGTATTTGCCAACGGGCTTGCCGCATGACTCGCAGATGCCATAGGTGCCGTTGGCGATGCGCGCCAGCGCATGCTCGGTCTGCTGAAGCATGTCGCGCGCATTGTTGGCCAGGCTCATCTCCTGCTCGCGCTCAAAAGTCTTGCTGCCCGCATCGGCCTGGTCGTCTCCCGCACCATCTCCGGAGTCGGCGACCAGCTCGGCGATATCCGCCTCGGTGACCTTGATCTCCTCCTGCAGGCGCAGGACGTCCTTTTGGAGTTCCTTCTTGACCTCGGCGATCTCGGCGGGAGTCCAGGGCGATTCGTCTTCACGGACGGCAAGCTTCTTCTTCGCGGGCGCGGCCTTCTTGGCCGGCGCGGCCGCCTTCGCAGGCGCGGCCGCCTTCGCAGGCGCGGCCGCCTTCTTCGCAGGCGCGGCCTTCTTGGCGGGGGCGGCCTTCTTGGCCGGGGCCGCCTTCTTCACGGGCGCGGCCTTCTTGGCGGGGGCGGCCTTCTTCGCAGGCGCGGCCCTCTTCGCAGGCGCGGCCTTCTTAGCGGGGGTCGCTGCCTTCTTGGCCGGGGCGGCCTTCTTTGCTGGCGCGGCCTTCTTGGCCGGGGCCGCCTTCTTGGCCGGCGCCGCCTTCTTCGCTGTCGCCACGCGCTACCCCTTCCGGGCCTTCCGCCCCACAGCGAGGCCTGAGCCGTCCGAGGGTAGGCCCCCCGGCCCCCCGCGGCAACCAGCCGCGCGGATCAGGCTTCGGTCAGGGGTGCCCCGGCCGAGAATTCGGATCATCAGGCTCATCAGACCCGCATATGCGGGATAAGGTACTCGACTATGACGCAGATGCGGATCTCTGAGGCGGCTGAATTCCTCGGCGTGAGCGACGACACGGTGCGGCGCTGGATCGAATCCGGCCGCCTGGCCTCCACCGCCGACGCCGCCGGGCGCCAGGTCATCGACGGGGCCGAGGTCGCCCGGGTCATGCGCGAGGGCGCGGCCACGCCGGCGAGCGCCGAGCTCGCCCCCATCGTGGGCCGGTCCGCGCGCAACCGCTTCGCGGGCGTGGTGACCCGGGTCGTGAAGGACACCGTCATGGCGCAGGTGGAGATCCAGGCCGGACCCCACCGATTCGTCTCGCTGCTCAGCGCCGAGGCCGTCGACGAGCTCGGACTCGAGCCCGGGTCGCTGGCCATCGCCACCGTCAAGGCCACCAATGTCGGCGTGGAGGTTCCGGGACGATGAGCTTGGTGCGCACGACGTCCGCGATCGCACTGATCGGCACGATCGGACTCGCGGGCACCGCCTGCTCATCAGCGGCAGACTCCTCCTCGTCGTCGAGTACGACGCAACGCACGACGATTACCGTGGGCGCCGCGTCGTCGCTCACCGACGTACTGTCGACGATCGCCGCCGATTTCACCAAGGCCAATCCGGGCGTCAGTGTGCAGTTCTCCTTCGCCGCAAGCAGCGCGGTGGCCGAGCAGATTCGCGGCGGCGCCCCGCTCGACGTCTTCGCATCCGCTGGCACGACCTCGATGCAGCCCCTGATCGACGAGGGGCTAGTCGCCGGGGCGGTGGATGTCGCCACCAATTCCCTGCAGATCGCGGTCCCGCCGGGCAATCCGGCCGCGGTCACGGGGCTCGCCGACCTCGCCGGCGTCAAGGTCGTCATCTGCCAGGAGCAAGTCCCCTGCGGCGTCGCCACGGCGAAACTCTTCGACCACAACTCACTCACCGTCACGCCGGTCAGCTACGAGCCCGACGTGCGCTCGGTGCTCGGCAAGATCGAGGCGGATGAAGCCGACGCCGGCATCGACTACGTCACCGATGTGCTGTCGGCCGGTGCGGAGTTCGTCGGGGTGGTGATTCCCCCCGAGGCAAACGTGACGACGACCTACCAGGCCGGCGTCGTAGCCGCCTCGACCAATGCAGCCGAAGCCGCGATGTTCGTGGACTTCCTGGCCGACCCCGAGGCCCAAGCAGCGCTTGCGGGTGCGGGATTCGCGCCGGCGCCATGAGCACGCGCAGGACCACCCCCATTCCCGTCGGCATCCTGGCTGCCGTCGGTGTCGTCTTCCGTGCCATCCCTCTCGTGGGCCTGCTGCTGCGCACGCCGTGGTCCCGGCTGCCCGAACTCCTCTCCTCGCCCGTGGCGCTGCAGGCCCTGCGCCTCTCCCTCGTCTGCTCGCTGAGCGCGACCGTCATCGCCGTGGTGATCGGAGTTCCCGTGGCCTGGGTCCTTGCGCGATCCCGCGTGCCCGGCACGACGTTCGTGCGCGCCCTCGTGACCCTTCCCCTCGTCCTCCCACCCGTGGTCGGGGGCGTCGCCCTCCTGCTGGCCTTCGGGCGGCGCGGGCTCATCGGCCAGTTCCTGTACGACTGGTTCGGGGTGCAACTGCCCTTCAGTACGGCCGGCGTGATCATCGCCGAGGCATTCGTTGCCATGCCCTTCCTCGTCATCACCGTGGAGGGAGCCCTGCGCAGTGCCGATCCGCGATTCGACGAGGCGGCCGCCACCCTCGGTGCGAGTCGGTGGACGGTGCTGCGCCGCGTGACCATGCCCCTGATCGCGCCCGCGCTCATTGCGGGCACAGTGCTCGCCTGGGCGCGCGCGCTCGGGGAGTTCGGAGCGACAATCACCTTCGCGGGCAATCTGCCGGGAGTGACCCAGACGATGCCGCTCGCGGTCTACGCCGCACTGGATGGCGATCGTGATGCGGCAATCGCGCTGAGCCTCGTGCTCCTCATCGCGTCGCTGGCCGTCCTGCTCCTCC
>JBJTIQ010000138.1:0-4963 GCA_046095085.1 Actinomycetota bacterium
TTCTACGCCAGCGCCTTCGGCCTCGCGGTCGTGCACGAGGAGATCAACGAGGAGCAGGGCGTCCGCGAGGCCATGCTGGCGGTCGGCGACTCCGGCTCCTGCATCCAGCTCCTCGCGCCGCTCTCGTCTGACTCGCCCATCGGAAAGTTCCTCGAGCGGAGCGGGCCGGGGATCCAGCAGATCGCCTACGGCGTCGACGACGTCGAGGTGGCCGCCGATCGACTGCGCGCGGCCGGGGTGCGCATGCTGTACGACGCCCCGAAGACCGGGACGGCGGGCTCCCTTGTGAACTTCGCCCATCCCAAGGACTGCGGCGGCGTCCTCATCGAACTCGTTCAGGCGGGCCCAGCTCACTGACCGTGCCCCACTAGCATGAACGAACGTTAACCCCGGGAGTGAGCATGGATCAGATTCGCGACGCCATCGTGTCGGGCAGTGCCGCGCCCGGTGACTTCGCATCGATGCCGATTCCCGAGTCCTATCGAGCGCTGACCGTGCACAAGGATGAGCAGGAGATGTTCGCTGGCATGGCCGCGAGCGACAAGGACCCGCGACGTGCCTTGCACGTCGACCAGGTTGCGCTGCCCGCACTCGGTCCCGGCGAGGCACTCATTGCGGTGATGGCCAGCTCTATCAACTACAACACCGTGTGGACCTCGATCTTCGAGCCCGTGTCGACGTTCGGCTTCCTCGAGAGGTACGGCCGCACCAGTGACCTCGCCAAGCGCCATGACCTGCCGTATCACATCGTGGGGTCGGACGCCGCCGGCGTGGTTCTCCGAGTAGGCGCCGGGGTCAACGCGTGGAGGCCCGGCGACGAGGTGGTAGCGCACTGCCTATCGGTCGAGCTCGAGAGCCCGCTGGGCCACAACGACACGATGCTGGATCCCGATCAGCGCATCTGGGGCTTCGAGACCAACTTCGGCGGTCTCGCCGAACTAGCGATCGTCAAGTCCAATCAGCTGCTCCCCAAACCCAAGCACCTCACCTGGGAGGAAGCCGCCGCGCCAGGACTGGTGAATTCCACGGCCTACCGCCAACTCGTCTCCGTCAATGGCGGCGCGATGAAGCAGGGCGACGTCGTCCTGATCTGGGGGGCCAGCGGCGGCCTGGGGTCCTACGCGACGCAGTACGCCGTCAACGGCGGCGCCATTCCCGTCTGCGTCGTCTCGAGTCCGGACAAGGCCGACCTCTGCCGGGCCATGGGAGCCGAGCTCGTCATCGACCGGCGTGCCGAGGACTATCGCTTCTGGAAGGACGACACCACGCAGGATCCCAAGGAGTGGCAGCGCTTCGGTCGCCGGATTCGCGAGCTCACCGGAGGCGACGACGTCGACATCGCCTTCGAGCACCCTGGCCGCGAGACCTTCGGCGCGAGCGTCTACGTCACTCGCAAGGGCGGCAAGATCGTGACGTGCGCGTCGACCTCCGGCTTCATGCACGAATACGACAACCGCTACCTGTGGATGAGCCTCAAGTCGATCGTCGGATCGCACTTCGCCAACTACCGGGAGGCCTACGAGGCCAACCGGCTGATCTCGCGGGGCCTGATCCACCCCACGCTGTCGAAGACCTTCCCGCTCGAGGGGGCTGGCCAGGCCGCCTACGAGGTTCACCGCAACACGCACCAAGGCAAGGTGGGCGTCTTGTGCCTCGCCCCGGAGGCGGGGCTCGGCGTCAGCGACCCCGCGATGCGTGAGCGACATCTCCCCGCCATCAACCGCTTCGCCGGGACATAGCCGGGGGCGCCCGACGTAGCATGACCGCCAAGGCGAGCGGCAGCATGACCAGGGCGGAGCGAGGAGGTCGGGTGGCGACGACCCCCATCACCGACCGTCAGCCCTGGCACCTCGACCGGGGGCGCAAGGCCGGCGAGATGGGCTACGTGCCCGGCCTCGACGGCATCCGCGCGATCGCCGTCCTGGGCGTCCTGCTCTATCACGGCGACCTCACCTGGATGCAGGGCGGATTCCTCGGCGTCGACGTCTTCTTCGTGCTGTCAGGCTTCCTGATCACCACTCTCATCACCGAGGAGTTCGAGCGGACCGGGCGCATCAACTTCGGCAAGTTCTACCTCGGTCGCGCTCGGCGCCTGCTGCCAGCGGTGCTCGTGATGCTGCTCGTGGTCGGGCTGCTCGCCGCCATCTTCTATCGCGAGTCGGCGGTTGCCTTCCGACAGGACGCCCTCGCCTCGCTGCTCTACGTCACCAACTGGTGGTACATCGTCGCGGAGCAGTCGTACTTCGAGGCAATCGGCCGCCCGGCCTTCCTCCACCACCTGTGGTCCTTGGCGGTGGAAGAGCAGTTCTACCTGATCTGGCCAGCGGTCACGTTTCTCCTGCTGAAGTGGCGCGGCCGCCGGGGAGTGTTCTATGTCGCACTGACCCTCTCCCTCGTCTCCACCGTGTGGATGATCGTCCTCTCGGTGACCAATGGCTACCCGCTGGAGGCAGACCCGAGCCGCGCATACTTCGGGTCCGATACCCACATCATGGGCCTGTTGCTCGGAGCCGCCCTCGCCATGGTCTGGCGCCCCGGACGCCTGTCGACGCACCTGACCGCGGGCGCCAAGGCGCTCCTCACGGCCGTGGGCGTGCTAGCCCTGCTCGGCGTTGTGTGGTTCTACCTGCAGGTCGGTGAGTACTCCCCCTTCCTCTACCGCGGTGGCTTCTTCGTGCTCTCCGCCCTGGTCTGCGTGCTCATTGCCGCGGCCAGCCATCCGGGGGTGCCCTTCGGGCCCATCCTCGGTGCGCAACCGATGCGCTACATCGGCCAGCGCTCCTACGGCCTCTACCTGTGGCACTGGCCGATCTTCGTGATCACCCGACCGGGGCTGGACGTACCCGTCACCGGCGCCTGGAACTTTGCGCTCCGCATGGCGCTCACATTCGTGGTCGCGGAGCTCTCGTATCGGCTCGTCGAGATCCCCATCCGCCGCGGCGCCATTGGAAACTTCTTCAAGAGCTACCGAGCCGCTGATGCCCAACAGCGTGGCTATCTCACGCGCAGACTGCTCCTCGGCGCCGGCATCGGAATCGCCACGCTGACCCTCGTCGTGGCAGGCCTGGCCACCGCCAAGTCCGTCGAAGAGCAGGTGCCGCAAGACGTCGCCGCCGCCATAGGGATCGACGACGGCGGTCCCACGGAGATCCTCATCGACGAGGACCCGAGCTCCAGCGCATCGACCTCCCCGGATGCCTCCGATGGCAGTGCCGACGGTCAGAGGGTGTCCTCCCAGGGCCTGCCCATGAACGCGAACGGCACTGTCACCGCCATCGGAGATTCCGTCATGCTCGGCGTCGCCGACGAGCTCATGAGGAAGATCGACGGCACTCGGGTGGACGCCGAGGTCAGCCGGCAGGCAGGAGGCGTGCTCGACCGCGTGCAGCGCCTCCACGACAAGGGCGTCATGGCGCCCACGGTGGTAATCCACACGGGCACCAACGGCATCGTGACCGAGGAGCAACTGCGCGAGATGCTCGACATCCTCCGCGATCGTGAGCGCGTGGTGATTGTCAACACCAACGTCCCGCGTCCGTGGATGAAGCCCAACAACAGACTGATCGAGGCCGTCGTGGCCGACTACCCCAATGCGGTGATCGCCGACTGGTACTCCGTGTCGGTGGACAATCCGGAGTACTTCGTGAGCGACGGCACCCACCCGCAGTGGCCCGATGGCATCAAGGCATTCATCCGGGAGATCATGCGCAGGGTCGGCGCGCCGATCGACTAGGTGTGCGCCTAGGGCATCGCCGACAGGCCACCGTCGACGATGAGCAACTGACCCGTCATGAACGACGAGGCATCCGACGCCAGGAAGACCGCGGGTTCGGCGATTTCGTCGGCGCGCCCCCATCGCTGCATTGGAACGCGCGATAGCGTGCCCCGTTCGGCTTCGTCGCTGGCTCGCAGGAAGTCGGTGAGGTCGGTATCGATCCATCCGGGAACGAGCGCATTGACCCGCACGCCCATCCAGGCCGTCTCGATCGCGAGTGTTTGTGTGAGGGAGAGGAGGGCGGCCTTGGCCGCCCCGTAGTGGGCCATGGTCGGCGCCCCCCGGAGTCCCGCCACGGAGGAGACGTTGATGATCGATCCGTTCTTCGACGCGGCCAAGCCCGGAAGTGACTCCTGGGTGATGTGCATGAGGGAGTCGAGGTTCAGTCGCATCGTCTTGTCCCAGCCGCTCATGCGCATCTGCGCCACCGGGATCGAGAAGGAGTTGCCGCCGGCGTTGTTGACCAGGATCTCCAGCCCGCCGAGTTCGGCAATGGCACCGGACACCGCTGACCGCGTCGCCTCTGCGTCGAGCACGTCGGCGGTGGCGACCACCGCACGACGT
This sequence comes from Actinomycetota bacterium, assembly GCA_046095085.1. GTDB lineage: Bacteria > Actinomycetota > Actinomycetes > S36-B12 > S36-B12 > Mxb001. The sequence goes on from JBJTIQ010000138.1 coordinate 4,340, forward strand.
CCGAGTGCCGAGATCTCCGCGGCCACGCCGTCGAGCAACTCGGCATTGCGCGCGAGAATGGCCACGTCGGCCCCTGCTTTCGCGTAGGCAATCGCGATCGCTCGTCCGATGCCTCTCGATGCACCGGTCACGAGGGCACGCTTGCCGTCGAGGTCGAAGCTCATAGATCAGACCACCTCTCCATGGGTCCTTCCAAGGCCGCCCGCGCTGCCGGCCATTCCCATGACACCGGAGCAGCATCGGGACGTAGGCGCGTGACGACTTCACCGAGCACGGTACGCACCGCTGGCTCGCCCACCCACAGGTGCCCCATGTCGGCACCCACCACGACCTCGGCGCGCGCTACCCCGGAGAAGCGCACGCGGGCCTCCGCCGGTCTCAGGTAGTCGTCGTTCTCCGGGACCAGGCAGACGATCGGGCACGTACGCCGATTCCATTGCCGGAGCTCGTCGTCCGAGGTGTACCGCAGCGGAGGTGACACCAGAATCAGCCCCGCCGGGTCGAGGTCGGCCCCGTGCCGCAGGACGACATCCGTGCCGAACGACCAGCCGAGCAGCCACGGGTCTGGAAGTCGCTGGCTCCGCACCCACTCCACCGCGGCGCGCAGGTCACGACCCTCCCCTT
>JBJTIQ010000139.1:0-10938 GCA_046095085.1 Actinomycetota bacterium
CACCGGCCTTCGCGAAGCAGCCCGGATTCGTAACGCTCTACAACACCCGCACAGCCGTCAATACCAACACGACGGTGTACGCCAGCGGCAATGACCTCAACAACGTGAAGTCCCTGGTGTTCACGTGCAACGACAGCAAGGACGCCAGCAAGGCCACAAAGGTGACGATCACAGTCGTAACGCCCCTTGCCGGGACCAGCAACAGCCTCGCCAGTTTTACCGTGCCCGGCGCCAGTCTCAAGGGGCTGCAGCAAGGCAGGGAGTGCGGTCTGTCGACAGTCACCCCGAACTCAGGCAACAGCTTCCCCTGGTCCGGCTCACCACTCACCCTGTTCGTCCGCTCGGCTGCGCCCGTCCTGTTGCCTCCCACGCCCAACCAGCTCGAGGCGGCCTTCCCTCCCGCTCAGGCACCCACCGTCCGCGTGGCTGGGACGTCACTCGGACGTGTCACTGGAGTCACGCAGGTCATGTGCTCCGGCAACTGGGTGGGGCAGTTCTCGAACGAGCCGAGCGCGGTCACGTCATCGCAGGTCAGCTTCATCCCCCAGTCACTGCCCGCTCAGACCTGCGCCGTCCTGCTGAACTTCACGGACGGATCCAGCGCGCTGGTGCCCGATAAGCAGGGTGGCTACCTCGCGGCCCTGACCTACACCCCCTGGGTCACGGGGCGCATCCGCATCCAGGTGACCAACAACTCCGACGTGCCCGACAGCCAACTCTTCGTCGGCGTGGTGGCGGACCCCTCGGGAGGCGGCAGCGCCTCAGGCTTCAAGAGCGTCAACCTCAAGACCGTCACGTCCGTGGCCTTCACCGGCCTCACGAACTTCGCGAAGACCTCTACGTACACGGCCAAGCCCGGCAGCGGCACGGGAGGCTCGGCGTACTTCGAGATCCGACTGCCGTTGGCCTCAGGCGTGATCAACCTGTCCAACCAGACCCTGAACAACCAGAGTGTGCCCAACCCCCAAACGTCGACCGTGCGCTACGCCATGGCCGAGTTCACGTACAAAACCGGTTTCTTCACCGACTTGACCCTGATCGACCAGATCGGATTCGCGATGTCCTCGCGCCTCTACACCGACCTTCGTGGAACACAGGCGATCACGAACTCCCGCCGGACGACGGGCTGCCTGGCCAATCTGGTGACCCAACTGAAGGCCATTGTCCCGGCGCCGTCCTGGTCCAAGGCAAGTTCAGACGACAGCAGCGGCGGGGTGATTCGCTACGACGGCACCGGCACCACGGTCGTGGGCTACACCGGAGCCGCGAAGAAGCCCTGGGCCTACATGACCTCACAGGTCCAGACCTATGCGCAGTATGTGCAGACGCTCAGCCCCTTGACCATTTCCGACATGCACAACGCGGCTAATCAGAAGGGGCCCTTCAACTCCCCGGCTTCCTATTCGGCATCGAACGACATGTGGACTCTGGCTGGAAAGATGACAGACGACGACACCGTGAAGGCGGGTCCGACTCTCTACGTGGAGGGGGCCAGCATCTACGGGCCCGGTTCCAACCGCGGCACCGGGTACGCGATGTACGGCCAGGACGGCCCCTTCCGCGTCGTGCTTAACGGCACGGACTACAAGTGGGGCAACGGCAAGCAGGTTACCGGGACCGGATACCAAGACCTCGTCAAGACGATCTACCGCGATTTCATCGCCGGATTCGCCTATGGCTACTGGGGAGGCACGCACGGCGGCGGCAGGAGCACCGGACCGCTCGCGTCCTACTTCACCCTTAACCCGAGGACCTCCGCCTACAACAACGCGGGCGTGCCGGCTGCGTCTGCCGCATGGAACACCTACGACCAGATGGTCCGGATGAACACCACCGGCGGCGGTGGAGCTTCTGGCGCCTACGGCACCGCGTACAGCGACACGTTCCTGCCCGACGGGCTCAGCCCGGCGATCGGCACCTACGCAGCACGCAACTGGACCATCACGCTGGGTGATCCCCCCGGCTGCGGTCCGACGCCGACACCGACGCCGACACCGACGCCGACACCGACGCCGACACCCACACCGACACCCACACCGACACCGACGCCCACACCGACACCTCTCCTCGTGCCCAATCAGCAAAACCTCGTCGGCGTGGTAGGGCGCCCCCTCGCATCAGCCGCCATGCAGGCAACCGGCTTCGGCGGCACGGTGACGTACGCCCTCTCGGGGGCGCCCCCGGCCGGCACGACGTTCAACACCTCCACCGGAGTCCTCTCCGGTACCCCAACCCAGACGTGGAGTCAGACCTATGTGATCACGGCGACCGGCAGCACCTCAGGCAGTGCGACAGCGTCATTGACTGTCACGGTGGGGACGCCGGCCTAGTCTCCGATGAGCTCGCGTACGGCCGCCGAACTCACGACGGCGGCGACGTTGGCGGCGTCCACGGGCAGGAGAGATCGACAGCGGGCAGCTGACCTGAGATGAGGAAGTCGCCGAGCGCGGTGTTGACGCACTCGGACTGAGCCAGCCCGAACGTGCCGTGCAGTCCTCCGACCAGGGTCACCATCCGCGAATTGCGATAGACGCGCGCCATGTTGACCGACCACTGGTACGGCGTCTCACCGTCCCGCGTGCTCGCCGCGACCATGACGGGCACGTTCGGGCCATAGGCCTTGGGCCTGGGCACCGGATGCGGCTTTGCCTTGTCGTATCCGTCGCACGTCGTCACCATGTCCATGCCGAGCGTGCCGCCGTAGAACGGCCCATTGCGCACGGCCCACGCCAGTTGTGATCGCTGCTCGCCAGGCGTGAGGCGGTCGGCGAAGTCCTGGCACACCACCGCCGACCACAGGGACCCAACCGTGCCGGATGACGGACTTTGCAGGTCGGGGCTCTCCAGCGCCTTGAGTGCCGACTGCTGGGCCACCCCCGTCCCGAAGATCGCGGCGTACGCCGTCGAGATGACCTGCTCGGCCACCGACCAGTCACCGGATGGGTCGGTGTAGAACATCACGCTGTCATTGAGCACGTCGAGCACGTCCCACCGCGTGTAGACATCGCCGTTGGGCAGCTTCAGCGACTTGCGATCAAGCGATGCGATGACCGAGTAGTACTGATCGGCTGTCTCCGGGTTGGCCTCGAGGACGAAGCCGAGGGAGTGGTCCGGGGCGACCGCACTCTCGACCATGTCGTGCAGGTTCATCTGCGGATCCATGTTGCTGTCGAGCACAGCCGCGCGCACGCGCTCGGGGAAGAGCTGCAGATAGGTCGAGCCGAGCAAGGTGCCGTAGGACAGACCCCAGTAGTTGATCTGCTGTTCCCCAAGTGCTTGGCGTATCGCCTCGATGTCGTAGGCGTTGTCGAGCGTGCCGGCGTTCTCGATGATCGCGGCGTTGCGCTCGAAGCAGCGGGCATTCATGCGACGCACCTGGGGCATGCGCTCCTTGAGTACCTTGCTCCAGTCCACCGTGCCGGTCGCCGGCCGGGTGGGCTTGGGGATCTCGCAGCCCGGGCCCTTGATCGCCGGTGTCGAGACGCCGATGCCGCGCGGATCCCAGGTGATGAAGTCAAAAGACTGGCGCACTGCCTCGGGCAGGAGGAAGGAGACGCTGGAGAGTTCAACCCCGCTCTGCCCCGGTCCTCCCGGGTTCCACAGCAGCACGCCCTTGCGCTGGTCCGGCGTGCCGGATGCGGGCAGCTTGACCAGTGCCAGCGTGACCTTCGCGCCCTTGGGCTTGGTCCGGTCAAGCGGTCGGACGAGGGTGGCGCACTGGAAGTATTGCTTCACCTGGGGAAGACAGGCCACTTCGCGAAGGCTGTGTCCGCGCAGGTCTGCCAGTTGATTGTGCTCGACGCTGCTCCCGTGATGGCAGTAGGCGCCGCAGATCCGGCCGCGGGAGCGGACAGGAGAGCCATCGCCACGGCAAGCGCGGATCCGGCAGTGAGGGCGCGGCGCATGCGCATGATGGTCTCCGATCAGCGAAGATCGAGCACGCCGTCGACGCGACGGGGGATCCCCCAGGGATTGCCGTCACGCAGCGGCACCGGCAGCACCGCCTGGGGCATACCCTGCCACGTCACCGGGCGCAGGAATCGATCAACGGCGGAAGCGCCGACGCTCGTCGTCGCCGGAGCGGTCGTCGCAGGGAACGGGCCGCCGTGCTGCATCGACCACGTCACGGCGACACCGGTCGGCCAGCCGTTCCACAGCACGCGCCCGGCGTGCGCGACCAGGCGGGGCATGAGTTCGTCGACGATGGGCTCATCAGCGTTGCCGTGGATGCCCGCGGCGAGCAGACCGGGGAGCACGTCGGCCAGCGCGAGCATCTGCTGCGGGTCGTCATACTCCACCAGCAGCGACATCGGGCCGAAGCACTCTTCAAGCAGCTCCGGCGTCGCGATGACCTCGCTCGCGGGCACGGCAAAGAGTGTGGCGCGCACCGTGTCGGTCTCGGCGTCCCAGCCGCCGCCGCTCAGCACGTCGATCGATGCCATATCGACGCGCTCGCTCACGCCGTGCAGGAAGGCGTCGCGGATGGGCTGCGTGAGCATGCCCTGCGCGGGTACGCCGCCGACCGCGGCGACGGCAGCCGAGCGCATGGCTTCATCGCGCGGGGCCACCAGCAGGCCGGGCTTGGTGCAGAACTGGCCCGCGCCCAGCGTGAAGGAGCCGACCCAGCCCTCCGCGATCGCAGCGCCACGCTCCGCAGCCGCCTCCGGCGTGACAAAGATCGGATTGACGCTGCCGAGCTCGCCATAGAACGGAATCGGGCGCGGCCGGTCGGCCGCGAGCCTGGCGAGCGCAAGGCCACCGCGCTGGCTGCCGGTGAAGGCGACCGCCTCAATGCGGTCGTCCGTGACGAGGTCGATGCCGTCCTGCAGTCCGTGCGACACCATCGTGAGTACGCCGCGCGGTGCGCCCGCGTCAGCGAGGGCCTGCTGTGCGACCGCCATGATCGCGTCACTCAGGCGCGGGTGACCGGGATTGGGCTTAACCACGACGGTGCAGCCCGCAGCGAGCGCCGACGCTGTGTCACCACCGAGCGTGGAGAAGGCGAAGGGGAAGTTCGACGCGGCGAAGACCGCGACAGGTCCCAGCGGGACATTCATCCGGCGCAGGTCCGGGCGCGGTGGAGTTGTCTCCGGCAATGCCGTGTCGAGTACGACGCCGAGGATGGCACCGTCACGCACGACCTGGGCCATGAGTCGCAGCTGCCCGGTGGTGCGGCCTACCTCGCCGGTGAGCCGGTCGACACCGAGCCGGCTCTCCTCGACCGCGATAGGCACGAGGTCGTCACGTGCTGCGTCGACCGCGTCCGCGATGGCCTCGAGCAGGCTCGCACGAGTCTGCAGATCCGTGTCGGCGTACCACTGTTGTGCTGCCTCGGCAGCCGCGCAGGCCTCGTCGACGCTCATCACCGTGCTCATGCCACTCCCTCTGCGATGCGGGCGCTCACGACCGCGTCCTCCCATGCCATGCCCATGCTCTTGAAGACCCGCGACCCCGTCGCCGGGATGTCGACCGACCGTCGCGCGATCTCGGTGAGGTCGGCGGCAATGTCGTCGGGCGTCATCAGGCCCGCCGTGATTGCGCACACGACGTCACCGGCCTCGCGCAATGCCGACTCGCGCTCCTCGACGACGACGAAGGACCGGCCGACGAGCTCGCTGGGGAGCTCACAGCACGTGGGCGAGTGGGTGCCTACCGCGACGGCTGCGACATCCCCTCGCGCATCCGCAGCACTGAAGAGCGCCGATGTGGCCGTGGTCGCGCATACGATGATGCGGGCTTCGCGCAGGGCCGACGCGGCATCCTCGGTGCGGACGAGATCGATGACGATGTCGGGGTGACGCTCGCGCGCGGAGGCGAGCAGGGCCTCGGCACGCTCGGGGCGGCGCGCGACGATGGTGACGTGGCGGATCGGCCACTCCGCGATGATCGCGTCAATGTGCGCGCGTGCCTGTGGGCCTGCTCCATAGACGACCAGGGTGTGGCAGTCAGGCTTGGCGATCGCGCGCAGCGCCACGATGCTCACCGCCGTCGTACGCGTGACGGTGAGCGCTGCGGCATCCATGACGACAGTGGGCGCCAGCGACTCCGGATCGAAGACCACGTGCACGCCCTTGATGCGAGGGTCCGGGCGATTGGCGTCGTGGTGGACGGTGACGAGCTTGACCGTCGGCACGCCGGTGACTCGGCTCGGCATGATGATGAGCTCGCCGGGTGGGAGTCCGATGAAGGAACGCGGCGGATCGGGCTCGCCAGGAAGACCGGCTCGAAGGGCCTCCTCGAGGGCATCGGCACACTCGCTGACAGTGGCCGCCGCGTAGGTCGCCTGCTCGTCGAGGAATCGCACGCTCACGGGGACATCCTGTCGCCCATCGTCACTCTGCATTGCGCCGGACCGGCGTTGCTCGAAGTTATCTGATCTGATAATCTACTGCCATGGCTCGATCGAAGCGGCTGCAGCAGGTGCTGGAGTCCGCTGCCCGGCTTCAGAAGCTTGTCCCCGATGCCGTACTGGTTGGCGGGTCAGCAGCTGCCCTGCACGCAGGCCACCGAGAGTCCTTCGATCATGACCACGTCCTTGTCGACCTCGACCAGCGATACGCGCAGGTACTCGACGCGGTGGAGGCGAGCGACGGGTGGGCGACATCCGTCCGCGCATCGCGGCCGCCCATGACCATCATGGGCTCCCTCGACGGAGTGCCAGCAGGGCTTCGCAATCTGCGCCGCACTCGGCCGCTCGAGACAATGCCCTTCGATATTTCCCCTGACGTGACCGTGGTGGCACCCACGCTGGACGAGATGCTCCGCGTCAAGGCCTACCTCGTCGTGCAGCGCAATGTCGTGCGTGATTACCTTGATGTCGTCGCCCTTGCTGATCACATGGGCCCGGCGCATGCCGCTGAGGTTCTTCGCGGAATCGACGACTACTACGACGACCGTTCCGCAGCCAAGGGATCGGTCCGCACCAGCCTCGTTCTCGCACTTGCGGCACCTGGGCCCCTCGATATCGACGTCATTCGCGAGCTTCCTCGGTATCGCGGCCTGGACCCGAAGTGGCACGACTGGTCGTCGGTCGTCGCCGCCTGCGAAGCACTTGCCCTCGAGGTGGCTGAGTCATGAGCGCCGTCACGTTCCGCAATGTGGTGGCTTCCCCCAGTGACCCCGTCGACACATGGCCCTTCGAGGCACTCGCCGAGACCCTTGAGCGAGGTCTCGTGACCGACTGGCAGCCCATCTTTGCCGAGATTCGGAGTCACCCGTGGGGGGCACTCAGTCGACGCGTGCAGCGCTGGATCCGAATGTCGGAAGGCGATCCCGCCGCTCGCCTCTTCGCCATCGCCATCGAACGCGCTCGTGAGCGCGTCGAAGACGCCGAGCGCGCCGAGGTCGCACGCCAGGTTCGCGACGCTATCGCCTCATCTGGACTGACCGCCAGCGAATTCGCTGCGAGCGTCGGCACATCGGCTTCGCGACTCAGCACCTACGCAAATGGCCGCGTCGTCCCGTCCGCCACGATGCTGCTGCGTATTCAGCGAGCGGGCTCTTAGCTCTCGGCCGCGATCGCGCCGAGCGGCACGGGGACGGCGACCGGACGATACGAGCCGCCGATAAGCGAGGCTGCGGAGTCGAATCCGCACAGCGCTTCGACGGCGGGGGCGCAGACTCTCCCCTGGCACCAGCCCATGCCGGCCCGGGTCAGCAACTTCACCGACCGAGCATCACGCGCGCCCAGGTCACTCACGGCCCCTCTCACCTTCGACGCACTGACCTCCTCGCACCGGCAGACCAGAGTCTGGTCGTCGACGTCGTCCCGCCAGCCATCACGCACGGGGAAGGTGGCGTGGAGGGCATCGGCGAACCGCCGGAGGTTGAACACGTCTCGCATGCCGCGCGCGATTGCCGACTCGGAGAGCGCGGCCTGGTGCCCGCAGTGCTCCACGGCAGCGACGCCGGCGATGAGACCCTCCATGCGGGCGAGGTCGACGCCGCCGATCCCCGTGGTCTCCCCCGCCGCCATCACTCCGGGCACTGACGTGCGCTGTCGCTCGTCGACCTCCACCGCGAGTCCGCCGTCGGAGCCGATGCGCATGCGCGCCCCCACCTGGCCCGCGAGGTCGGTCTGCGCGGTGAAGCCGTAGCCGATGGCAAGGGCATCGCACTCCATGACGCGCTCCGACCTTGCGACACCCCTCCAGTCACCATCGACTCGCGAGATCGTCACCGACTCCAGGCGCCCGGTGCCCGCGGCACGACGTACGCGATGGCGACGCAAGTAGGGGACACGCTTCTTGGCGAGTGCCGTGACGAACTTGGCGAGGTCGGCTGACTTGCCGGCGGCCGGAAGCACTGACCGCGCATGCCGGGCCAAGCCCACGGGATCGGTCGCCTCGACGACAGCCATGACATTGCCGCCCGCGGAGATCAGGGCATACGCGACGGCGAGGAGGAAGGGACCGGTGCCCGCCACGACGATGCGCTGACCTGGAAGGACGCCGCTGCCCTTGACGAGTGCCTGCGCTCCCCCGCCGGACATGACACCCGGCAGCGTCCAGCCAGGGAATGGCAGTTGCTTGTCGAAGGCGCCCGTCGCGATAACCACCGCGCGGGACTCAAGCGCGTCGACGTCACCTCGGTGTCGGTCGTCGCCACGAGTGCGTACGACGAACCCGGCGTCGCGCCGCTCGAGCGAGTAGACGTAGGTGTTGAGCCGCCGGTCGATCCGACGCTCATTCACGAGTTCATCGAAGGCCCGGCGGAGCGCCTCGTAGGACAGCCCCGATCCACTCTTGGGAGGCTCCGCGCCGCGGTAGTACTGACCGCCCACGGCCGATCCGCTGTCGAGGAGGGTGACCGAGCAGCCCGAGCGCGCGGCAACGACGGCCGCCGCGATGCCGGCGGCTCCCCCGCCCACGATCACGATGTCACTGGCCATAGCCGGTGCCCTCCTGCGAGCGGAGATCGTCGCCGTCTTCCACCTGCGTCATGCACGCACGCACGTTGGGCTCGCCGTTGACGGTGATGAGGCAGTCGAAGCAGACACCGATGCCGCAGAGGATTCCCCGCGGCTGGTCATCCACGCGCGTGTGTCGCCACGACAGGATTCCGTGGTCGATGAGCGCCGCGGCGATGGTCTGGCCGTCCCTGGCGGGGTACGGCGCGCCGTCGAACGTGAAGCCCATCTGGGACGCCGTCGACCCGGCCAAGCCGGGCCGCTTGGCGTCCTCACGCGACATGGCTGGCCCCAAACCGCGCAGGGGAGAAGGGCGCGAGGTCGATCGACGTCGACGCACCCGTGATCGACTGCGCGATGACATGGCCGGTCGCGGCAGCCAGACCAACGCCCGCACCCTCGTGACCGCATGCGTGGAGGAGCCCGGGCACGCGGGGATCGGGGCCGATCACTGGCAGGTGGTCGGGGCAGTAGGGCCGGAAACCGCCGTAGGTGCGCAGCAGTTGCACTTCGGCGAGGAAAGGGAAGATCTCGATCGCCTGCTTGGCCAGCCGGCCGAGGACGTGCCAGTCCAGGGTCTTGTCGAAGCCCACCCTCTCGCGGCTGGCACCGATCAGGATCGTGCCCGAGTGCGTCCCCTCGATCACGGCGGAGGTCTCGAGCCCAGCGTTGTCAGAGGCGACATTCGCGACGTAGTCGGCGGCGTAGACCTTGTGGCGCACAAGCGGGGGCAGTGGTTCGGTGACCAGGATGAATCCGCGCCGCGGCAGGATCGGCAACTCAACGCCGGCCAGCGCGGCAATCTCCCCGCCCCAGGTGCCGGCGGCGTTGATCACGTGACGGGTGGAGATCACCCCGTGCGCCGTGCGTACGCCCGAGACGGCACCTGAGGCGTCGACGTTGATCCCGGTCACCGCGCAGTCGGTCATCAGCGTCGTGCGACCCGTCGTGCACGCAGCCTCGATGAGATGGGCGGCCGCGAGCATGGGCTGCACCTGCATGTCCTGCGGATAGAAGACGCCGCCGGCGAGGTCGCGGGAGATGCGCGGCTCATGGCCCGGCAGGTCGGCGGCCGCGACAGGTTCGGCGATCACGCCGCAGGCACGCTGCTCATCGGCGAAGCGCAGGAGGTGGTCGAGGGTGTGCTGCTGAGCCGCCACGACGAGTCCGCCCTTGGAATCGAGCTCGAACGAGTCGCCCAACGAGCCAGCCATCTGCGCCCAGAGTTCGCGACTCAGCAGCGCGAGATCGAGTTCGGGTCCGGGCTCCTTGTCGGAGACGAGGATGTTGCCCTCGCCGCCACCGGTCGTGCCGCCGGCGACGGGGCCGCGGTCGATGACGACAACGGTGAGACCGGCCTCGGCACAGGCGCGCGCGCAGCAGGCGCCCACGACTCCCGCACCGATGACGACGACGTCTGCCTTCACGCGCCGGCCTCCCGCTGGAGCGCCCAGATGCCGCGCACGTGATCGAGGTGGTGTGCCATGACCTTCTCGGCCGCCCGACGATCGCCGGACTCGAGAGCGTCGATGAGGGCGAGGTGCTCATCGGCCGACTCGACGAGCACGCCATCAGCGGCGAGTTGCTCCAGGCCGTAGAGACGACTCTGGTCGCGCAGCCTGCCCACGAGATCGACGAGTCGGGGATTGCCGGACTCATGGAGCAGGGCGAGGTGGAGCTCGCGGTCGGCCTCGACGTAGGCGACGACATCCCCCTCCCTCGCCGCCTCCCGCACCCACCTGGCCAGAGTGCGCAGATGCTTGATCGATGACGATGTCAGTGAGCCGGCGAGTCCGCCGACCGTGGGGACCTCCAGCAGGCGGCGCAACTGGCTGATCTGGTCGAGTTCCTCGTCGGACAGTTCCACGACGCGGTAGCCCTTGTTGGGAACGGCCGCGACGATGCCCTCGTTGACCAGGTCGAGCATCGCCTCACGCACCGGAGTGGCCGAGACGCCGAACTGCTCGGCGAGCGCGGGGACCGAGTACGTGATGCCCGGCACCATGCGGCCAGAGACCAGTGCCGCGCGC
>JBJTIQ010000140.1:0-7873 GCA_046095085.1 Actinomycetota bacterium
GCTGAGGCGGCGCGTCGGGCGCTGGCTTTGTCTCGGTATCGGTCACGCCGTGAGCGTATCTGCCCGATGCCGCCCCGTCACCGTGTTAGTACGGTCAGACGCGATGCCGTGAGTACCACAGGGCGTTGAGGGCGAGCAGGATGCCGATGCCCGTGAAGACGAGTGGGGCTACTCCCGAGGCAGGGGCCGTGAATGCCACGAGCGTGATGCCGACGACGAGAGCCAGATTGACGGCGATGTCGAAGATGGAGAAGACGCGCCCGAGGTAGTCGTCGTCGATCTCGCGCTGCACCAGGGTGTCGGCAGCGACCTTGGCCGCCTGATTCGCGAAGCCGAGGGAGAGAGCCGCCACCATCAGCGCTGCCATGCTCCGGCCGTAGGCGCCGAGGAACATCCCGAGGGTGACGATCGGTGCGGCCTGCCCGGCCGCGATGACCGTCCACCGGACGAAGCCCATGCGTCGGGTCATTCCCGGCGTGACGATGGCGCCGATCAGCGCGCCTGCGGCGGCGCCCGCCGTGACGAGTGCGAACTGAGCGAGGGCGGTGTCTGGATCGACTGATGGGTTGAGGGTGTTGCGGACGAGCAGCAGGGCCAGCACCGTGAGCCCGCCGAGCGCGACGCGCTGAATTGAGACGATCAGCACCGCACGGCCAGCCACGGGATGCCGCACGAGCTGCAAGAACCCGTCGCCGAGGCCCTGTAGGACGCCGGAGAGTGAGTTGCGGATGGTGTCCTCGTCGGGCCCGAGGTCATCTTTGCCTAGGCGGCTTGCCAGCAGCCCGGCCACGGCATACGACGCCATCGCGAACGCGAGCACTACGACGCTCCCACCGTCACCGCCCCCTGCGACGGCCCGAATGCCGACCCCCAGCACGCCGCCGATCGCGGCAAAGATGGTGCCCGTTGTCGGGGTGAGCGCATTGGCGGTCACGAGCAGGGGCCCGGCTACCACGTGCGGCAGGGCCGCCGACAGTCCGGCGAGGACGAATCGGCCGACGCCCAACACCACGAGCACCGTGATCCCGAGCGAGAGGCCGTCGTGCTTGTTCCATACGAGCGCTGCGACCCCGATGACGAGTAGCGCGCGCAGAAGATTGGCGTAGACGAGCACCTGGCGCCGGCGCCATTCGTCGAGGAAGACGCCGGCGAAGGGCCCGACGAGGGAGTAGGGCAGGAAGAGGATGGCGAACGCCGCGGCAATCGACGTGGCGTTGGGTTGGCGCTCCGGGGAGAAGAGGACGAACGTGGCCAGTGCCGACTGGAGAAGGCCGTCGGCGAATTGACCGAAGATCCGGACCGAGAAGACGAAGCGAAAATCGCGGACCGCCAGGACGGCGCGCAGGTTGCCGAGAGCCGCCACGGCGTCACGCTACCCGCTTGAGGATCCCCTCGTGCGGGAGTGACTACGCCTCGTTGAACTCGTCGGGATCAGGGCCCGTGCGGCGCCCAGACTCCAGCGACGCGATCGCGGCCATGTCGGCATCGTCGAGTTCGAAGTCGAAGACGTCGATGTTTTGCTCGATGCGCTCGGGAGTAATCGACTTGGGGAGCACGATATTGCCCAACTGCAGGCTCCAGCGCACCATGACCTGGGCGCTGGACTTGCCGTGCTTGGCGGCGACCTCGGCGATGACCGGGTCGTCGATGAGACGACCGGAGCCGAGCGGGCTCCAGGCCTCGGTCTTGATGCCGAGGCGCTCATCGACATCGCGCAGATGGTTTTGCGGCAGCCACGGGTGCAGTTCGATCTGGTTGATCGCGGGAATGACCCCGGTCTCGTCGATGATGCGGCGCAGGTGGGACTCGTGGAAGTTGGAGACACCGATGGAGCGAGCCCGGCCGTCCTCGCGCAGGCGGATCAGCGCGCGCCATGAGTCGAGATAGAGATCGCGACCCGGGGTAGGCCAGTGAATGAGGTAGAGGTCGACCTCATCGATTCCAAGGAGCCCGGTGCTCTTGTCGAAGGCGCTGAGGGTCTCGTCGTATCCCTGGTCGGTGTTCCACACCTTCGTTGTGACGAAGACGTCGTCGCGGTCGAGCCCGCTGCGTTGAAGGGCCTCGCCGACGCCTCGCTCGTTGTAGTAGAGGTAGGCCGTGTCGATGTGGCGGTAGCCCACCTCGAGAGCCTTGAGGGTGGCATCGACCACGATGTCGTCGGGTACCTGCCAGACGCCGAATCCGATGACGGGGATGGAGCGCCCGTCATTCATCTGCACGAGCGGGGCGAAGGTCATGGCGACTCCTAACGTTGCGCTTGCGCCCGTCTCGCAGGAGTCGCCCTCCCCCACCACCCGGCCCTTCTCCCCGGTGAGTGGCGCCTACAGTGGGTCGGTGTCCGACCAGCTAGCCGATCGTCCGCTCACCCAGCCGGATCCCGGCCGGCTGCCGCCGACCCATCCGGCGTACGACGAGATCCTCGTGCGGCATTCTGCGGCCATGGCCGCCGGCGCTTCTGGTTATGCCGATCCCGTGACCGGCTTCTTCGTGATGACGGCGGCATTCCATGCCGAGCGCGGTCACTGCTGCGCGAATGGCTGTCGGCACTGCCCCTACGTCGCGTGATCGTGAACAGCTTCACGCGGGAACGCGCATCTTCGCCGCTCGTCGCCTAGGGTGTCCGGCATGGCAGCACCTCGGTCGTCGTCCTCACGCGGCTCGCGCGTCGTGGGCCAGTCGGGGCGCCCCAAGCCGGAGAAGGCCGTCCGCGAAGACGTTGCCGATCCGACGGCGCCGCGGCGGGTGGTGCAATACGCGCTGCAGAAGCGCGCGATCCTCCAGGGCCTCTATGGCGGTCAGGTGTTCAACGGCTTCGACATCTGCGATGCCGACCCCTACCTGCTGCGGGCCGCGAAGTTCCACGGGGTCGAGACAGGCGACATCTGCCCGGTCTGTCGCCTCTCAGACGGTCGCGAAAACCTTCTTCATGTCACCTACATCTACGGCGATCAGCTCGGCCACCTTGCTGGCTCGGCAGTCGATCAGGGGCGGCTCCAGGCGCTGGCCTTCGAATTCGGGGAGTTCCGCGTATACGTCGTCGAGGTGTGCCAGTCCTGCCACTGGAATCACCTGGTCTCGAGCTACGTCCTCGGTGATGGCGTGCCGCGTCGGGTGCCCCCCAAGCCGCGCGACCTGCTCGACTAGAACCCCGGAACCCCGCCTCTCCACGGCGCGTCGCTTAGGCGGCGCGCCGTTTCTCGTTTCCCGCCCACGGGCGCGTGATCATGGAAGGCCGCTCAGCGAGGGAGGACACCGTGGCAGCCCAGTCACGTCGCCGCTCCAGCGCGCCGCCAGACGACGAGCCGCCGCGCAAGAAGCACTGGTTCCGGCGGATCTTCCTGACCGTGCTCCTGCTCGGCATCGTCGGCGTCGGCGCCTTCGCCCTGGCCGTCTTCCTCACGCCGGTGCCCGACCCCAACGAGGTCGCCGCTAGTGAGGCGACGGTCGTGTACTACTCCGACGGCACCACGGAGATCGGACGGCTGGGCGATTCAACCCGGCGGAGCATTGCCCTCGACGACGTGCCTCTCGACGTGCAGCACGCGGTGCTTGCGGCTGAAGATCGCGACTTCTATAACCACAGCGGCTTCTCCCCCGTGGGCATCGGTCGTGCGATCTGGAACAACGTCCGCGGCGGATCCGTGCAGGGAGGATCCACCATCACCCAGCAGTACGCCAAGAACGCTTATCTGACCTCGGAGCGTTCCTTCGTGCGCAAGGCGCGCGAACTCGTGCTCAGCGTCAAGCTCGAGTCGACCGTGAGCAAGGACCAGATCCTCGGCGATTACCTCAACACCATCTACTTCGGCCGGGGTGCCTATGGCATAGAGGCCGCCTCGCTCGCCTACTTCGGCACGTCGGCGGCCAATCTCGACTACAACCAGGGCGCCGTTTTGGCCGCGCTCATTCGTGCGCCGAGTTACTACTCCGACAACCGCAAGGACCTGAAGGCACGCTGGAAGTGGGTCCTCGACGGAATGGTCCAAAGCGGCTGGCTCACGCCATCTCAGCGTGCGAAGGCCCAGTTCCCGGAGATCCGCAAGCCCGCCAACGCTAATCGCCTCGGCGGGCAGGTGGGCTACCTCCTCGAGGCGGTCAAGTCCGACCTGCGCGCAGTTGGCTACACCGACCAGGAGATCGAAGCTGGCGGCCTGCGTATCGTCACGACGTTCGACAAGGATGCACAGGCCGCGGCGGAGGCGGCCGTGGCCGAGGTGGGTCCCACGGTCGGTACGCAGGGACTGCGCATCGGACTTGCGGCGGTGCGTCCAGGCACCGGTGAGGTCGTCGCGATGTACGGAGGCCCCGACTACGTCACCGATCCGATTAACAACGCGACGCGAGCATTCGCGCAGGCGGGCTCGACGTTCAAGCCGTTCGCGCTGACGGCTGCGGTCGAGCAGGGCATTCCCCTCGACTCGGTGTGGGACGGCAACTCTCCCGCCGAGGTCAAGGGCTATTCGGTGCGCAACTACGGCGACACCTCGTTTGGCGACGTCACGCTCACCGAAGCGACGGCGCTGTCGATCAACACCGTATACGTCACCGTCGAAGACCAGGTGGGCGTCGACAACGTCGCCGATGCGGCATATCGCCTGGGCCTGCCCGTCGATACGCCCGGCCAGTCACCGGACACCCTCGACCTCACCTTCGTGCTCGGCACAGCTTCGCCGTCGGGCATCAGCATGGCGTCGTCGTACGCCACCCTTGCTGCCCGCGGCCAGCACACGGGGTGGTCGACGGTGAAGCAGGTCTACGGCACCAACGGTGGCCTGCAGTACGAGTGGGCGCCGGAGATAGACCAGGCCGTGCCCAGCGAGGTGGCCGACACTGTGACGGGCGCACTGCAGACCGTCATCAGCTCGGGCACGGCTACCGGCGCGCAGGCACTCGGCCGGCCCGCTGCGGGCAAGACGGGCACGAGCAACGAGGACAAATCATTCTGGTTCGTCGGCTACACGCCGCAGTTGTCGACGGCGGTGCTCATGGCCAAGGAAGACGCGCAGGGCAACCCGATTCCCGTAGCCGGCCTCGACGGTGGCGCGCCCGCTTACGGCGGTGGCGGATACACCGTGGCGATTTGGACGGCGTTCAATCAGGCGGCCCTTGCCAACCTGCCGGTCGAGGACTTCATTGTCCCGGCGCCGACCGTCGCGCCGACACCGTCGAGCAGTTCGCCATCACCGAGCGTGTCGCCCCCGCCCACTGACTCACCGACGCCGTCACCGACTCCTACGCCGTCACCGACTCCTACGCCCACGCCGACCGAATCGCCGACGCCCACGCCGACCGAGTCGCCCACTCCAGAGCCGACCGTCACGGGGGATCCTCCCTAGGCACAGTCCGTTGAGTGGCGACTTATGCGCTGCGACACGCCGTGTGGGACCGCATAAGTCGCCACTCAACTGGCCACGGTCTGACCGCGGTCATTCGCGTCGGACCCGTACCATGTGCTGACACCCGAAGGGGGCACCGTGGCAAGTCTCATGAGTCAGCCGATCTGGAAGGACCAGCCGGACAAGCACGACTATCCGGCCGCCAGCAACTACCTCAGCCTCATCGCTGACGCGGCGCTGGTCGATCACCTGGTGAAGAAGTTGAAGAAGGCACCACTGGTCACCTATAAGGCCAAGGATCTATTGCGCGCCTCCCGCCTGGACCTTCTGCCGTTGAACGATGTCCACGTCAAGGAGGATCTGACCAAGATCATCCAGGGGGTCAAGCTGTCGCCGGTGCTTCTCGTTCGTGGCGGAATCGAGTTGGGCTTACCCCTCACGATTGCCGACGGCTACCACCGAGTGTGTGCGAGCTACCACGTCGCCGACGACACCGACATCCCTGCGCGCATCATCGACCTGCCCCGCGTCGGCAAGGCGGTCGCGCAGGAAGTCGTCGCGGATGCGGCCAAGTCGGAATTGCAGACGAAGAAGCGCAAGTAGCCCGTGAGCGCATCGCACGACGAGGCCCTGTCTCGGGAGCCTGACATCGTCCTGCCCACGCGGGAGGACCCTGTCGTGCGCGCGAGCACTCCCATCATCGGTGGCCCGGTCGGTCGGTTCGCGCGCATCGGCTCCGGAGGTTTCTGGACGCCGGTCCGCGCATTGATCCTGCTGGCCACCCTCGCCTACATGGCCGGTGCCCTGATCGACTGGCCGTGCATGTCGAACGGGTGGATCTCCCCCGACAACTACGAGCACCTGTGCTACTCCGATATCCCGCCGCTGTATGGCGGCCGCGGATTCGCCGAGGGCTCCTTCCCCTATCTGCAGACGCCGAGCAACGGCGAAATCCTCGAGTACCCCGTGCTGACCGGCGTCTTCATGCAGATTGCCGCATGGATAACCAAAGCCATCATTGTCATCGCACCCGAGGCGGCGCCATCACTGACGTTCTTCGTCATCAACGCGATCCTGCTCTTCCCGTTCTTCCTGATGGCCGTGGTGTGCGGGGCACGCATCGTCAAGGCACGACCCTGGGACGCCGCCATGATCGCCCTGGCGCCGACGATCATCCTGGCCGGCCTCATCAATTGGGACTTCATCCCCATCGGCCTGGTCATGTGGTCGCTGCTGCTGTGGTCGAGGCGCATGGAATTCTGGGCCGGCGTTCTCCTTGGCCTGGCCATCGCGGCCAAGTTCTACCCGCTGATCATGCTCGGACCATTCCTGCTGCTCTGCCTGCGCGCCGGGCGCATGCGCGAGTTCGGCAAGCTCCTGGTTGGCACCGCGCTCGCCTGGCTTGTCGTGAATCTCCCCTTCATCATCGGCAACTTCGACGGGTGGGTGCACTTCTACGAGTTCAGTCGCGAGCGCGGCCAGGACTGGGGATCAATCTGGTATGCCATCACGCTGTGGGGACTGCCGCAGATCCCACATGACATGCTCAACTACGTCGCGACCGGCTCGTTCCTGTTGTTGTGCGCGGGTATCGGAGCGCTCATCCTCTTTGCGCCCCGTCGACCGCGCCTTATCCCGATGCTCTTCCTTGTCGTTGCCGCCTTCGCGGTGACCAACAAGGTGTACTCGCCGCAATACGTCATGTGGCTGGTCCCGTTGGCGGCCCTGGCCCGCCCGAAGTGGCGCGACTTTCTCATCTGGCAGGCCGCCGAGATCACCTACTTCATTGCCATCTGGTGGTATCTCGCGGGCTACGGCATCGAGGATGCCAAGGCCATGACCCCGCAGTGGTACGCCTTCTTCACCTTCGTCCACGTGCTGGCCACGGCGTGGTTCGCTGGCCTCCTGGTGCGCGATGCCCTGGTGCCGGAGGACGACATCGTGCGCACAGACGGCGTGCCGGCCGATGAGGACGATCCGGCGGGCGGCTGTCTCAACGATGCCCCCGACGTCCTGCCCTGGCTGAAGAAACGCGAACCAGCCGACGCGGGGCGGCCTTAGAGGTCGAGGTCGACGACCACGGGAGCGTGATCGCTGGGCCCTTTGCCCTTGCGGGCCTCGCGGTCGACGTAGGCGTCGGTGACGCGGTCGGCGAAGGCGGCGTTGGCGTAGACGAGGTCGATGCGCATGCCCATGCCCTTGTGGAAGGCGCCGTCGCGATAGTCCCAGAACGTGTAGGGCTCGCCCTTGAGTGCCCGCGGCATGACATCGATAAGCCCCGCGTCACGTAGATCGGCCAAGGCCGCGCGTTCGGGGGGCGTGACGTGGGTCGACTCGGCGAACAGCGAGATATCCCAGACGTCCGAGTCCTCCGGCGCGACATTGAAGTCGCCGATCACGGCGTAGGGCAGATCCGGCGAGGCGGCCATCTCGGCGACGACCGTGTCGCGAAGCACCGACAGCCAGTCGAGCTTGTAGGAGTAGTGATCGTGACCGGGCTCGCGGCCGTTGGGCACGTAGACGCTCCACACGCGCAC
>JBJTIQ010000141.1:0-3468 GCA_046095085.1 Actinomycetota bacterium
ACGATGGTGGCCGATGGGCTCGTGCCGGCCAATCTCGCGAGCGCTGTCGTCAAGCCCGAGTGGTTCCAGGTGGGTTACCCGCTCCTCGAGCTTCCGCCGGAGGTGGAGGCCGAATACCAGGCGATCTGGCAGCAGTTCAAGGCCGGAGCCTGATGTGAAAGACCGCTCCACGCGGTTGCTCTGGCCGATCCTCGGCCTGCCCGCCATCGTGTGGATCGTCCTGTTCTTCCTCATTCCCCTCTACGTCGTGCTGTGCGTGTCGTTCGGAACGGTGGATCCGGTCTTCCGCACGCCCATCCCCGTGTGGAATCCCCTCGAATGGCAGTTCACCCAGGTGGGGGTCGTCTGGGACCGCCTTGTCGGTCCCGACAATTTCTACCTCCCCGCAGTGATTCGCACCCTGGTGTACGTCGCGATTGCGGTGTCGGCCTGCTTGGTGATCGCATTCCCGGTCGCCTACTTCACGGCGCGTTATGCGGGGAAGTACCGCGGCCTCGTGTTGGCGCTGCTGATCGCTCCGTTCTGGATCTCCTACATGATGCGCATGCTGGCCTGGATCAACCTGCTGCAGCCCGAGGGCCTGGTCAACACGATCATCACCATGGGCGGCCTGATCCCGCTCGACATCAACTGGCTGAGCGGCAACCCGTTCACCGTGGTCATGGGACTCATCTACGGATACATCCCCTACATGCTCCTGCCCCTCTTCGCCGCCCTTGACCGCATCAGTCCCAGCCTCATCGAGGCGGCGCGCGATCTGGGAGCGACCGGCTTCGACCTCTTCCGGCGAGTGATCCTGCCGATGAGCGTGCCGGGCATCGTCGCTGGCACGCTCTTGATCGCCCTGCCGATGATGGGCGACTACTTCACCTCCGACATGCTGTCGAAGTCGCCCAACACCGCGATGATCGGCAATCTCATCAACCTGTCGATCGTCTCGCCCGGGCAAGCCGGCCAGGCCGGGGCGCTGCTCATCCTCGTGCTCCTTGTGCTGCTGGTGCCAATGGTGCTGTACACGCGCAGCAATGCGAAGGCGGAGGTGCGCTCATGACCGTGTCTGCTGCGCCGGCCGAGGCCATCCTCGAGGAGAGCAAGAGTGGCCGGCGGCGACGCCTGCGCGGGAGTTCTGAGGGCCGCGCCTACGGCCTGGCAACCATCACCATCATCTATCTGCTGTGGGCGCTGGTCCCGGTCGCCATCACCGTGCTCTTCTCCTTCAATGAGGGTCGCTCGCGCAGCACCTGGCAGGGCTTCTCACTACGCTGGTACACCTGGGACCCGACCGGCTCAGTGCTCAACGACGAGTCGATTCGCACAGCGCTCACGCACACGGTCACACTCGCGATCATTGCGACGATCATCACCGTGCCGCTCGGGGTGCTCTTCGCCCTGGCACTCGACCGCTGGCGCGGGCGCATTCCCGCGGGCGCCAACTTCCTGGCGCTCATCACGTTTGTCATCCCGGAGATCGCGCTGGCGATCGGCCTGCTCTTCATGGTCACCTACCTCGCGACGCCGTTTGGTCTCGGCACCTGGGCCCAGGTGATCGGCCTGGTGACGTTCCAGCTCGCCTATCCGATCGTCATTTGCCGTGCCCGGCTGCTCACCATCGGCTCTCACTACGAGGAGGCCGCCCGCGACCTCGGAGCGTCGGCGATCGGCGCCGTGCGCCGCGTCATCCTGCCCATGCTCTTCCCGGCCATCCTCGTCAGCGCGATCCTGGTCTTTGC
This sequence comes from Actinomycetota bacterium, assembly GCA_046095085.1. Taxonomy (GTDB): domain Bacteria; phylum Actinomycetota; class Actinomycetes; order S36-B12; family S36-B12; genus Mxb001. The sequence goes on from JBJTIQ010000141.1 coordinate 1,731, forward strand.
CGACGTGCTCGATGACTTCGTCATCGTGCGCTACCTCTCGTCTGACGCGTCGACCGAGACCACGTCGATGCGCATCTACCAGACGGCTCGTGCCGCACCCACTCCTGCGCTCAATGCGATGGCGACCATCATCCTGGTGGTGTCGACCCTGGTTATCGTCCTCGGATGGCTGCTCTACCGTCGCTGGTCCAAGCGCCAGGGCCAGGCCACTGACCTCGGCTCCTTTGCCGGCAACCTGTAACGAGGAGGAATCGTGAGCACGCTGCCCGGACGGGGTAGCTCGACAGGGTCGGCTTTGCCGACGCGCCGAGCCGAAGTTGTGATCGTCGGTGGCGGGGTGATCGGCTGCTCGATCGCCTACCACCTCACAAAGCTCGGCGTCAGCGATGTCCTGCTTCTCGAGAAGCACAACCTCACGGCCGGTACGACCTGGCATGCGGCAGGCCTCATCACGAGTGCTGGATTCCACGATGAGACCTCCTTGTGGATGTGCCGCTACTCCCGTGATCTGTATGCCCGCCTGGAGGAGGAGACCGGGCACTCGACGGGGTTCCGCCCCGTCGGGCATCTGTCGGTGGCCACTACGCCCGAGCGCATGGAGACGCTGGTGCGTGAGCGCGACTTCCAGGTCGGATTCGGCGTGCCCAATCAGATCGTGACCCCCAAGGAGATAGCCGAACTCTGGCCGCTCGCCAAAGTGGATGACCTCATCGGCGGCTCCTACGTGCCTGATGAGGGGCGCGCAGATCCGGTCGGTGTCGCCACGGCGATGGCCAAGGGCGCGAAGATGGGCGGAGCGACGATCGAGGAGGGTGTGCGCGTCACCGGCTTCCTGATGGATGGCCGACGCGTCACCGGTGTGACGACGGACCAGGGAGATGTGGAAGCCGAAACGGTCATCCTCTCCGCGGGACTGTGGACCAGGCAGTTGGCACGCAAGGCCGGAGTCGACGTTCCGCTGCAGGCTGCCGAGCACTACTACTTGCTCACCGAGCCAATGGAGGGCGTGCATCGCGACCTGCCGATCATCGAGGATCTCGACTGCTACGGCTACTTCCGTGAAGAAGGCGGAGGAATGCTCGTCGGATTGTTCGAGCCGGTGGCGGCAGGCTGGCACCCGGAGGGCGCCCCCGACGACTTCGCTTTCGGCACGATTCCCCCTGACTGGGATCGCATGACGCCGCACCTGGAGAAGGCAATGGCCCGCATCCCGTCGCTGTCGGAGGCGGGAGTGCGCACATTCTTTTGCGGCCCCGAGAGCTTCACGGCCGATATCGCCCCGATGGTCGGACCGGTCCCCGAGGTAGACGGCCTGTGGGTGGCCGCGGGGATGCACACGGGCGGGATCCTGCTCGGCGGCGGAGTCGGCAGCATGGTCGCGTCGTGGCTGGTCGATGGCGTGTGTCCTGTCGACAACGCCGGCTACACTATCGAGCGCGCGGTTCCTCACCAGAACACCCAGAGGGTCCGTTCGGAGCGGATCGTGGAGCAACTCGGCGTGCTCTTCGGTGACGGCGGATATCCGACGTTCCATCAGCACACTGCTCGCGACATCCGACGCACGCCCCTGCATCACGTGTGGGCGGACAAAGGTGCCCACTTCGCCGACTCGGCCGGCTGGGAGTTCGTCGAGTGGTTCTACCCCGAGGGGGAGTCCGAGCGCGAGATCCCGTGGACCTGGGGTCGAGGCTTCTGGGGGCCGTGGGTCGCCGAGGAGCATCGCACCGTCCGCGAGGCG
>JBJTIQ010000142.1:0-5995 GCA_046095085.1 Actinomycetota bacterium
GATCTACCGCTACGGCACCGACGAGCAGAAGCGGCAGTGGCTGCCGCAGCTCGTCAGCGGCGAGATGCTGGGAGCCTTCGGGCTGACCGAGCCCGGCGGCGGCACCGACGCGGGGGCCGCGCGTACGACGGCCCGCCTCGAGGGCGACGAGTGGGTCATCAACGGCACCAAGGCCTTCATCACCAACTCAGGGACCGACATCACCGGCTTCGTCGCGGTGCTCGCGATCACCGGAGAGTCACCCGAAGGCAGGAAGGAGCTGTCGACCATCATCGTCCCGGCGGGCACGCCCGGGCTCACGGTCTCCAAGCCCTACTCCAAGGTGGGCTGGAACGCCTCCGACACCCACGAGCTCGGCTTCGCCGACTGTCGCGTGCCGGCCGCCAACCTGCTCGGCACCCGCGGCAAGGGCTACGCCCAGTTCCTGCAGACCCTCGATGAGGGTCGCATCGCGATCGCCGCCCTCTCCGTCGGTCTGGCGCAGGGCTGCATCGACGAGTCGGTGCGCTACATGCACGAGCGCCAGGCCTTCGGCAAGCCGCTGTCGGCCTACCAGTCGCTGGACTTCATGGTCTCCGACATGGAGGTGCGGGCGCACACGGCGCGGCTGGCCTACTACGACGCGGGCTCGCGCATGCTTGCCGGCGAGCCCTTCAAGAAGCAGGCGGCCATCGCCAAACTCCACGCTTCCGACGCCGCGGTCGAAAACGCCCGCGCCGCCACGCAGATCTTCGGCGGCTACGGCTTCATGAACGAGTACGCCGTCGCGCGCTTCTGGCGCGACGCCAAGGTGCTGGAGATCGGCGAGGGTACCAACGAGGTGCAGCGCATGCTCATCGCGCGCGAACTCGGCCTCGGCTGAAATGCTTGCGTCTTAGCTTTTCTCCCGGGAGTTGAGTGCGTCGCGACACAGGCGCGCCGCCGCGATGCCTGCGAGTGCCGCCGCCTCGAGATCGGCAGCTCGCAGTCTTGCCGCCAGCCAGCCGCCGGCAAATCGGTCGCCGGCCCCGAGAGATGCGACGTCGACCTGGGGTACCGCGGTCGTGATGAGCGTCGACCCCTGGCGGGTGATGACCGGGCGGTCCTGGTCATGAGCCACGGTGATGGCCGCTGGAGACGTCAGGTGGCCGAACACGGCGGAGATCTCATCGGGGCGACCGAGTACGACGCCCAGGGGTGGCAGGCGCGACAGCCAGGGTGCGCTCGACTCGCACTTCGACGGCCTCGGCGGCTCCAGGCTGATGTGAATGCCGCGCTCCGCGGCGACGGAGACCAGGCTGACGATCGCATCACCGGCAACGGCGTCGAGGGCGAACCCATCAATGTGCAGCAGCGCCACGTCACGAAGTGCCGCTTCGTGATCCAGGGCCTCGGGATGCAGGTATACGCCACCCCCGAATGACACGATGACGCGGTCGTCGGCGTGGACGAGAACGGTTGATCGCGACGGATCCGGCAGGGCAATGAGTCGATCGGCGATGCCATCGTCGGTGAAGGTAGCCCGCAGCCGACTGGAGTCGAGGTCGTTGCCGCACCACCCGGTGACCGTGACCGCCGCTCCGGCCGCGCTGGCGGCGCGAGCGGTGTGCCAGACCTGGCCACCACCGTGGATTGTGCGGCTCAGCGCGCGCTGGTTGCTGCCCGGCGTGAGTGGGTGGGCACAGTCGAGGACGTCATCGACGACGAGCTTGCCCGCGATCAGCAGACGGGCCATCGAGGGTAAGTCGAGCAGTCCGGCCTTGCGCAGGCCGGTCCAGGCCAGGGGCAGGAGCCCGGCGGCGAGTGCGATCTTCACCAGGTCTCCCACGACGAAGGGCACGACACCGAGTTCGAGTGCCATGACCCAGGTGGAGTCGATCGCGAACTTCAGCCACGTCGCGCCCACGGCGTAGATGACGAGGTTGCCGACGATCATGAGTGCAGCGGTGCGCCAGACGGTGCGCGTGGCGCCGTTTTCGGCGATCCGGCCGACGATGCCGGCTGCGGCGATGAAGCCGAGGATGTAGCCGAAACTCGGCATGGCAAAGCCGCTAGAGCCCTCGGCAAACCACGGCACGCCCGCGATGCCGGCGACGGCGTAGAGGCTCATCGACAGCACGGCGCGCAGGGGGCCGAGTGCGGCACCGGCTAGGAGCACCGCGAAGGTCTGCAGGGTCAGCGGCACCGGGGTGAACGGCAGGGGAATGGCCACCTGGGCGCACAGGCCGACGAAGGCGGCACCGCCGATGACCAGGATGGCCTGCCGGGCCAGGGTGCTGGCCCGGGAGTGCGCGCGGGCGCTCCAGACGTCGGCCAGGACGGCGGGCTGGGCGATGGCCATGGAAACCTCCGGTGCTTTCGGCGTGTCGCGACCCTATCTAATGCGGCATTCCACCCCTCCTACGGTCTAGGGTGAGAGAGCCCGACAAGGACGGCTGTGCCGGCCCGCCGGGCAGCCCGATAGGGCACGAGCACCGACCGCAGGTTGAGGACGCAGGGGAAGGCGAACCTCACCGAAGGAGGTCGGTGGTATGTCTGCTATCCCGCCGTCTGCCATTGCGGCATCGACGGGGCCTGGTCGTGCCCGCGGTGTCGTGTTTGTCCATGCCGCGCCGCGTGCCCTGTGCCCCCATGTCGAGTGGGCGCTCACATCGCTGCTCGAGACCGACGTGCGCCTGTCATGGCAGTCGCAGCCTGTCGCCCCTCCGGCCATGCGCGCAGAACTCGCGTGGGAGGGACGCCCCGGCCTGGGCTCACGCGTGGCAAGCGCGCTGAAGTCGATCCCCGGCCTGCACTTCGAGGTCACCGAAGACCCCTCGCCCGGCCGCGAAGGCGAGCGCTACGCAATGACCCCCACCCTGGGCCTGCACCGCGCGACGATCGGCGTACACGGCGACATCCTCGTGTCGGAGGATCGTCTGCGTGCGGCCGTTGCTGGAGCCGCTGCCACCGGTGCCGAGCTCATCGACGGCATCGCCTACCTGCTGGGCACCGCCTGGGACACCGAACTCGAGCCGTATCGCATTGCCACCGACGACACCCCCGTGCGGGTGCTCAACCACGTGATCTGACGCCGCTCACTCCGCGAGTGTGCGATAGCGCACACGAAGAGTGGCGAATGTGCGGTAACGCGCACGAATTGCGGCGAAATCCGGTCCGGTAACGCACACTCAGCGCAGTTGCGTGCCGGCGGTGTCGGTCAGCCGGCGAGGGCGACGCGCATCGCCTCGATGTGCGCGGGGGTCGATCCGCAGCAGGCACCGATGATGTCGATGCCGAGCCCGCGCATCTCGACGGCATACGCGGCCATCTCCTCGGGCGTGCCGTCGAACTCGAAGCTGTCGCCCACGAGCTTGGGCAGGCCGGCATTGGACTGCACGATGAGGAGTACGCCGTCGACGCGGGCCTCGGCCAGCTGCGCCGCAATGATGCGCATCTCGTCGAGACCGCGGCCGCAGTTGGCGCCGATAATGTCGACGCCGAGACCGGCGAGCGTGGTGACCGCCAGGGCGGGGGAGACGCCCATCATCGTGCGCAGGTTGGTGTCGAAGCTCAAGGTGGTGATGATCGGCAGGCCGGGGGCCTCGGCCTTGGCAGCCATGACGGCCGCCTCGATCTCCGAAAGGTCGCTCATCGTCTCGATGAGGATGGCGTCGGTCCCGCCCGCGACGAGCCCGCGGATCTGCTCGGCAAAGAGCTCCTGCGCGCTCTCCGGAGTGAGGTCGCCCATCGGCTCCATGAGCTCACCCGACGGCCCGATGTCGCCGAGAACGAACACCCCAGGGTGGCGGTTGGCCACCCGGCGAGCGAGCGCGGCCGCCGCCTGATTGAGCTCGACGACGCGGTCCTCGAGGCCGTGCATCTGCAGGCGTGCACGGGTGCCGCCGAAGGTGTTGGTGGTGAGCAGGCGTGAGCCGGCCGCGGCATATCCCTCGAGCACCCCCTCGACGACTTCGGCATGTTCGACGTTCCATAGCTCGGGCGCTCCGCCCTCGGTGTTGCCGAGGTCCTGCAGCATCGTGCCCATGGCACCGTCGCTGAGGATGGGTCCATCGGCCAGGGCATCGAGGAGATTGCTCATGGGCCGTATCCCATCACATGCGTGTGGCTAGCGCTGACAGCGAGACGTGGGTGTGTGACGCGTGCGCCAATCGTGACGGTCGTGGCGGGATGCCCCTCACAGGGGGATGTTGCCGTGTGCTCCGCGCACGCCGGGTGTATCCAGCAGCACCTGGGCCACGCGCGAGCGCGTGCGGTCGGGCGAGACGACCTCGTCGACGACACCCATCTCGACCGCTCGGGCGATGCCCCCGGAGATGACCTCGTGTTCGGCCGCGAGTTCGAGCTCGAGCTGCGCGCGGGCCTCCTCGTCGGTCGCCTCCGCCAGTCGACGGCGGTGCAGCACGCGCACCGCGGCCACCGATCCCATGACGGCCACCTCGGCTCCCGGCCAGGCGAAGACGCGGGTGGCGCCGAGCGAAGCGGAGTTCATCGCCACGAAGGCTCCGCCGTAGGCCTTGCGTGTCACCACCGTGACCCGCGGCACCACGCACTCGGCGAAGGCGTGCAGCAGCTTGGCGCCGCGGCGTACGACGCCATCCCACTCCTGCCCGACGCCCGGGAGGTAGCCCGGCACGTCGACGAGTACGACGAGCGGCACGGCAAACGCGTCGCACATGCGCACGAAGCGAGACGCCTTTTCGGCGCTCGTCGCGTCGAGGCAGCCGCCGAGCCGCAGGGGGTTATTGGCGACGACGCCGACCGTGCGGCCGCCCAGGCGCCCCAGCACGGTGACGACATTGGGCGCCCACTTGGGATGGAGTTCGATCGCGGTGCCCTCGTCGAGGAATCCGACGACGAGGGGGTGCACGTCGTAGGCGCGCTTCGACGACTCGGGCAGCAGGCCGCCGAGGTCGGTGTCGACCACGGCGTCGAGATCGAGCGAACCCTGCCGGCCGAGCAGGTGGGCCAGGCGCCGACCCTCGGCGAAGGCCTCGTCGTCGCTCTCGGCCACCACGTGCACGACGCCACTGCGACGGCCGTGCGGGTCGGGACCGCCCAGGCGCAGCATGTCGACCTGCTCTCCGGTGACCGACCGGATGACCTCGGGGCCGGTGACGAAGATGCGGCCCTCGGGGCCGAGGATGACGATGTCGGTGAGCGCGGGTCCGTATGCCGCGCCGCCCGCTGCGGGGCCGAGGACGATGGAGATTTGCGGGACCTTGCCGGAGATGCGCGTCATCGCGGCAAACACGCGGCCCACGCCGTCGAGGCTTGCGACTCCTTCACGCAGGCGCGCGCCCCCGGAGTGCCAGATGCCCACGACCGGGCAGGAGTCGGCGAAGGCACGGTCGTAAGCGGCCACGATCGCGCGGCAGCCCTCTTGCCCCATCGCGCCGCCCTGGACCGTGGGGTCGGTGGCGAAGGCGACCACCGGCGTGCCCTGCACCGTGCCCACTCCCACGAGCACTCCGCGGTCGTCCTCGGGCGTGATGGCCTCGAAGGTGCCCGGATCGACGAAGGCGGTGAGGCGCACCCGGGGCGACCGTGGGTCGATCTGGGGCGCGTCACCCATCACGCGCTCCGGAAGGCGATGGCGATGTCGTGGCCGCCGAAGCCGAAGGAGTTGTTGAGAGCGAGGAGGTCGCCGTCGGGCAAGGCACGGGCGCTGCCGCTGACGACGTCGAGGTCGACCTCGGGGTCCTGCTCCTCGAGGTTGAGCGTGGCGGGGACGAGCCGGTTGTGCAGGGCGAGGACGGTGTAGACGCCCTCGACGGCTCCGGCAGCACCCAGCATGTGGCCGGTCATCGACTTGGTGCCGGTGACCAGCGGCTGCGCCGAGCCCATGGCCGATCGGATCGCCACGGCCTCGGCGACGTCGCCCTGCGGGGTGGACGTCGCGTGCGCGTTGATATGCGCGACGTCGGCGGGCGAGGCATCGGCCTGAGCTAGCGCGGCGAGGATTGCTCGCGTGGCGCCCTTGCCCTCGGGATCGGGCTGCGCGATGTGGTGGGCG
>JBJTIQ010000143.1:0-3690 GCA_046095085.1 Actinomycetota bacterium
CGACTTCATCGATATCGCCGCGGCCATCGCGGGCCGCGCGCCATGCGGCGGACTCCACCTCGATGAGGAGCGCTACGCCGACGTGGTGCTCGACTGCACGGGACTGTCGGCGCAGACCCTCGCACAGGACGTCACCTACCCGGTGTTGGGCTACCTCGCAGGCGCTATCGCCGGCACGAAGAACCCGGTTTTTGTCGGGCTGCCCGACGACGTCTCCGAGGACAGCCTCAAGGCCGTGGGTGCGGCAGCCGCGTCGAGCGGAGGCGTCGCGCTCTTCCACGTCGTCGGCCGCACACCGGAGGCGCCCACGCTTGAGGCCGCTCTCGGCACCAACCTCGATGCGCCCGTCCACCACATCACCGCGCAGCGGCTCAACGCCGCGCGCCAGGAACTCTCGACGGCGCGCGAGGACAAGCTCGATGCGGTGAGCCTGGGCACCCCGCACGCCTCGGTCGATGAGATCCAGGAGGCCTACGACGCCGTCATCGGCGGGCCCCCGCTGGCTGACGGCGTGGCCTTCTACATCTCCACGGGCCGCTCGGTCTTCGCCGAGGCCGAGCGCCGCGGGCTTGTGAAACCCCTGGAGGAATGGGGCGTCACCTTCGTGCTCGACACCTGCACCTACGTCACCTCCATCCTGCGGCCGGGCACCCGCACCGTCATGACCAACTCCGGCAAGTGGGCGCACTACGCGCCCGGCAACATGGGCGTCGACGTCGTCCTGGCCACGCTGCAGGAGTGCGCGCAGTCGGCGACGACGGGCCGGGTCACCTGGGACAGGGACCTCTTCACATGACGACCATCACGGGCTGGCGCGTCACCTCAGGCTCGGCGACGGGCCCGGTGCTGAAGTTGACCGAGCCGGTGTCCTTCTGGGGCGGTATCGGCCCCGACGGTCGCATCATCGACGTGCACCATCCCCAGCACGGTGCGGAGGTCACCGGGCGCATCCTCGTCATGCGATCCGGTCGCGGGTCGAGTTCGGGCACCTACGTGCTCGCCGAACTCCTCCGACTCGGCCTGGCCCCCGCGGGCATCGTGCTCACAGAGCCCGACGGCATCATCGCCACGGGAGCACTGGTGGCGGCGGAGTTGTACGACGTGCAGATGCCCATCGTCACCGTGAGCGAGTCCGACTATGCGCTCATCGAGGATGGCATCAATGCGAGCATGGTCATGGACGGCGACACCGCCGTGATCGCCGTCGGGTAGGCGCCGCAGCGCAAGGGGGTCCGCATGAGGGTGTGGCTGAGCACCTTCCCCAGGGTCGGCGTCACGCAAGACGTTGGCCGCGCAGCTGAGGCGGCTGGCTTCTACGGGCTCATGCTGACCGACTCTCAAATGCTCTTGCCCGATCCGTTCGTCGAGCTTGCGGCTGTGGCGGATGCCACGACCAGCCTTCGCCTCGGCACCTGCGCGAGCAATGTCGTGACACGGCATCCCACGGTGGTCGCCGCGATGGCCTGCACGCTGCAGGCCCGGTCGGACGGGCGCATGACCGTGGGCGTCGGCAGGGGTGACTCGGCGGTCACCAAGATTGGTCTGCATCCGGAGAGTCCGGAGGCCTTTGGAACGTCGCTTGCGGAGCTTCGTCAACTCGTGCGCGGCGGCAGCGTTGAGATCGATGGATCGCTCACGTCATTGGCGTGGATCGATCCGAAGGCCTCGCCGCCTGCGGTCTTCGGCGTCGCGAGCGGCCCGCATGTCATCGCGGAGGTGGCGCACAACGCCGACGGCCTGATCCTGCAGGTCGGCTCCAGTCCGGAGGCGATCGGATCCTGCATCCAGGAAGCACGCACGGAGCAGGGCGACAACGACCTGTCGATCGCGGTCTACGTGATTGTGGGCCTGGAGCGCGGGGGTGCGGCGCCGCCTATTGACGGGGTCACTCCGCTCCTAGCACGGATGGCGGAGCACGCGCTCGCAGACGACGATTCCCCGCAGGGGCGTGCCGCGGCCGAGGCGGCGCGCGCCTACACGCTGGCCACCCACGGGCTAGCGTCTGCGGGGGAGGGGCACCCGGAGATCGAGGACTACGCCATTCGGGGGACCGCCGCCGAGTGCGTCACGGCCTTGAGTGCAATAGCCGCGACCGGCTGCGACGAACTCGTCGTGATCCTGGGCTCGGTGACCACATCCACCGCCGAACTGCTCGGTCTGATCGGGGCCTTCGGCAATGACGTGATGCCCGCCCTGCGCGAGATCGAGCCGAGTCGGTAGCGCCCTACGCCGGAGGCACGAGCGTGCCGGCGAAGACCTGCCAGGCCAGGGCCGACTTGGCCACCAGGCTCAGCACGATGTATGCCGTCTCCCCGCGCAGGTAGTTCGACCACTTGCCCACCGGCTTGTACTGCAGGTACTGCACGAGGGCGAAGCAGTTGAACAGGATGAACAGCGAGATGATGATCCCGTAGACGAATGCGGGAGTCTCGACAGGGCTTGCCGATCCCGGGGCGATCACGAAGATCACGATGATGATCCACGGCACAATGCCCGCGATGCAGCCGAACCAGAAGGGCAGCAGCCCACCGCCTGGGTTGACGTACTTCTCCTGCAGCCAACCGAAGAGGATCATCGAGACGTTGACGCCGAAGATCGCGATGATCGCGGCCACGTCGGTGATGCCGACGATCTGGGCGATGAGCACGATCATGATCGATGAGCTGAGGGAGTACTCCACCCACCGGAAGTTGTTGTGCTTCTCGAGCAGTCCCACGACGTAGCGGCCGTAGAAGAGCGGGCTTGCCACGAGGAAGTGGAAGAGCGCGGAGAGGCCGAAGAACGCCGCGACGCCCCAGGCGACTCGCACGTCGACGAGGGTCACCGGATCGGAGAGCGGCGTGCCGGGCGGGCCGGCCATGTAGGACGCGGTGATGGGCAGTGTGAAGTCGGTGGCCAGGATCAGGATGAGGATCATCTGCACCAGGTGGAAGAACCCCGCGATGACGTTGAGCCGGCGCAGGCGGCTCATGGCGGCGGAGGTCTCGGGGCTCAACTCGACGACGACGGTCATGTGCCCAGTGTGGCGCCTGCGTCCCTGCACGCCAGGAGGCGCGCGGGACGTGCACTGCGATACGTTCCAAGCGCAACCCCGTGGATGCCAGGAGCGCACATGACCCAGACCAGACGTCACTACGCCGTCTACGTGCCACCGGCCATCGCCGGGGTGGCCCTCCTACCTCTCATATACCTCTGGGCGACCGGCGCGGCCCCTACGGCGCTCCAGGCGGTGCTCTTCGTCTTCGCTCTGGCCGTGCTGGCCTTTGCCTTCCTCGACATGCTGGTGCGCGACATCCGGCACACCTACCACCACTCGATCGCCTGGCGCATTATCGTGATGGCAATCATGGTGGTTGAAACCATCCTGCTCTTTGCCTTTACCTACCTGGCCGTCACTGGGATTCCCGGAGAGCTCACGGGCATGAAAACCCTCCTCGATGCGGTCTACTTCACCATGACGACGCTGCTCACCATCGGGTTCGGCGACATCGCCGCCGAGGGGCAGCTTGCCCGAGGGCTCGTGCTCACGCAGATGCTCTTCACGATCCTCGTGCTGTCGGCGTCGGTACGCCTTCTCACCAGTCTCATCAAGGACGCCACGGAGAAGGCACGCCTCGGCCAGATCTGACTCGCGCCGGCGCTAGGCGCTCGCGCAGGGAACGCAGAGCACTGCCCACGGGTGGATCTGAA
>JBJTIQ010000144.1:0-3217 GCA_046095085.1 Actinomycetota bacterium
ATGAAGTCGACGCGAGGTCAAGCGGATGCGGCCAAGGTGCGCGAGCTGCTGCTGGAGCGCCTGGGCGTCTCGGAGTAGCGCGTGATCGTGGTCCCGGGCGAGATCGCCGACTACGTCGATGTCCCCGACCTGGCCGTCTGGGACGGCGGTGACACGGCGCCGATCCGCGAGGCGCGCTTCTACGTGCCGTCCTACATGGCGGGGGAGTGGGCCTTCGAGGTCATGGCGGAGTTCCCGCATCTTGACGTGTGCCAACTGCCCACGGCCGGCTATGAGCACGCACTCGCCTGGGTGCCCGCGGGCGTCACCCTCTGCAATGGCGCGGGTATCCACGATGCGAGCACGGCGGAGCTCGCCGTGGGCCTCATCCTGACCCGGCTGCGCCGCCTCGACGACATGGCCCGCGCCATGCCGCGGGGGGAGTTCCTGCACGATCGCTTTGATGCCCTGGCCGACAAGTCGGTCGTGGTCGTGGGTGCCGGCGGCATCGGCCAGGCGCTCCGGCGACGACTCGAGGGCTTCGAGTGCGATGTCGTCCTCGTCGGGCGTACGGCGCGCGACGGCGTACGCGCCCGCGACGACCTCGATGCGCTCATCCCCAAGGCCGATGTCGTCGTGCTCGCGCTGCCGCTGGACGACTCCTCGCGATGCATGGTTGATGCGGGGTTCCTGGCGCGAATGAAGGACGGCGCGCTGCTGGTCAATGTCGCCCGCGGTGGCATCGTCGACACCGATGCGATGCTGACCGAGGCTGGCCGTCTCAACTTCGCCCTCGACGTCACCGACCCCGAGCCGCTGCCGGCCGATCACCCGCTGTGGCGCACGCCGGGGGTCTTCATCAGCCCGCACGTGGGCGGCAACACCAGCGCGTTCCTGCCGCGCGTGGGGCGTCTGGTGACCGACCAGGTGCGGCGCTGGCAGTCGGGGGCCCCGCTGCGCAATGTCATCGTGTCCTAGGCTGGCGGCATGGCCCAGACACCCGACATGAAGCCCCGCAGCCGTGAGGTCACCGACGGTCTCGAGCGCGCCCCGCAGCGCGGCATGCTCCGCGCCGTCGGCATGGTCGACGAGGACTTCGCCAAGCCGCAGATCGGCATCGCCTCCTCGTGGAACGAGATCACGCCCTGCAACCTCTCGCTGGATCGCCTCGCGAAGGCGGCCAAGGAGGGCGTGCACGCGGCCGGCGGCTTCCCCATGCAGTTCGGCACGATCTCGGTCTCCGACGGCATCTCCATGGGCCACGAGGGCATGCACTTCTCACTGGTCAGCCGCGAGATCATCGCTGACTCGGTCGAGGCTGTCATGCAGGCCGAGCGCCTCGACGGCATGGTCACCTTCGCCGGGTGCGATAAGAGCCTGCCCGGCATGATCATGGCCGCGGCCCGACTCAACCTGGCCAGTGTCTTCGTCTACGCCGGGTCGATCCTGCCCGGGCACGTCAAGCTCAGCGACGGCACGGAGAAGGACGTCACGATCATCGATGCCTTCGAGGCCGTTGGCGCATGTGCGCGAGGCCTGATGGCACGCGAGGACGTCGACGCCATCGAGCGCGCCATCTGCCCGGGCGAGGGCGCGTGCGGCGGCATGTACACCGCCAACACCATGGCCAGCGCCATCGAAGCCATGGGCATGTCGCTGCCGGGCTCATCGGCGCCCCCCGCGGTCGACCGTCGGCGCGACGGCTACGCCCGCCGATCCGGCGAGGCCGTGGTCGAACTCATCCGCCAGGGCATCACCTCGCGCGACATCATCACCCGGCCATCGCTCGAAAACGCGATCACCGTGCTGATGGCGCTGGGCGGGTCGACCAATGCCGTCCTGCACCTGCTGGCCATCGCCCACGAGACCGGCGTGCCTCTCGAGATGGAGGACTTCCACCGCATCGGCTCGAAGGTTCCGTTGCTCGCCGACCTCAAGCCCTTCGGACGCTACGTCATGAGTGATGTCGACCGCGTGGGCGGCATTCCGGTGGTGCTGCGCGCACTCCTCGACGCCGGCCTGCTCCACGGCGACTGCCTCACGGTGACCGGCAAGACGATGGCGGAAAACTTGGCCGACATCAATCCGCCCGATCCGGACGGCCAGATCCTGCGCGCGTCCAACGATGCCCTTGCTCCGACCGGCGGCATCACCATCCTGTCGGGATCCCTGGCCCCCGAGGGCGCCGTGGTGAAGAACGCCGGCGTGCCCGTCGAGGCATTCGAGGGCGTCGCCCGCGTCTTCGAGCGCGAGCAGGCGGCCATGGCGGCCCTCGAGGACGGCACGATCCAGGCGGGTGATGTCATCATCATTCGCTACGAGGGCCCCAAGGGCGGTCCCGGCATGCGCGAGATGCTGATGATCACCGGTGCGATCAAGGGTGCCGGTCTGGGCAAGGACGTACTCCTCATCACCGACGGCCGATTCTCCGGCGGCACGACCGGCCTGTGCGTCGGGCACGTCTCACCCGAGGCGGTCGATGGCGGTCCGATCGGTCTCATGCGCAGTGGCGATCGCGTGCGCATCGACGTCAAGGAGCGCACCCTCGATCTGCTGGTGGACGACGATGAGCTGGCCCGTCGACGTGAAGACTTCACGCCGCTGCCCCCGCGCTATGAGCGTGGTGTGCTGGCCAAGTACGCACGTCTGGTCGGCTCGGCCTCCCGGGGAGCCGTCTGCGATTGAGCGTCGTTTGACCGGCGGGTCGATGCTGATGACCTAGCAGGCTCCTAGGGTGATGGCCCTTGGGCCAACGGGCACCGAGCCCCGCGTCATCGCGTGGATCAATATCGCCTTCTCCATCATCGGGGGCATCGTCTTCGCGGTGCTGTTCGCACTTGGCATCGGGATCTTCGCCCAGGTCGCATCCACCCTCGACCCGGCTATCAATACCCGCACTGGCCTCGCCGATGGCCAGTACCTCATGTCGCCTGAGCGTCGCGTTAACTTCGACAACGAGTGCAGCTACGGCGGCCCCGTCGTGTCGATGGAGGGCACTATGGAAGGCGACGTTTCGGTCTATGGGCAAGGCCCCGTCCAATGCCCCAGCCTCGAGCAGGCCAGCACCGTCATATTCGAGGTGCGTGGTGGCACAGCAACCATCGTGCGCGTGGAGTAGCCGGCGTCACATGTCGCGGTAGGAGTCCCAATCGGCGCCGGTGGTCAGGCCGCCATCGATCACCAGTGACTGCCCGGTCATCCACGATGAGGCGTCGCTGGCCAGGAAGACCACGGCACC
>JBJTIQ010000145.1:0-3950 GCA_046095085.1 Actinomycetota bacterium
CGCGACCGACGGGGTGACGGGCGGTCGCTCGTGCTGGGCCGCCTCGATGACCAGCGCGTCGGGCCGCGAGCCAGCCGGGAGGTCGAGGTCGGCTACGAGCACCTCGTCGACGAATTGGGCCGCCCGCGCCACGGGGGTGCCATCGGCTCCGACGAGGAGCGAGTCGCCGTCGAAGACGAGCTCGTCCTGCCCGCCCACCATGTTGACGTAGGCGAGGGCGAAGCCTCCCTCGACGGCTCGTCCGCGGCATAGGTCGAGGCGTATGTCGTCCTTATTGCGCTCGTAGGGCGAGCCGTTGATCACGACGAGCAGGCCGCAGCCTCGTGCCTTCGCCACCGGCCCGCCGTCCTGCCAGAGGTCCTCGCAGATCGCGATCGCCACGTCGACATCGCGCACGCGAATCACGCAGGGCTGCTCGCCCGGGACGAAGTAGCGGTACTCATCGAAGACGCCGTAGTTGGGCAGGTGGTGCTTGCAGTAGCGCGCCACCACTGCACCGCCGTGCAGGACGCCGGCGGCATTGACGGGTGCGCCACGCGGACGCCCGAGCTGGTCGGGGGCGGCGTCGAGTCGATCGAGATAGCCGACGATCACCACGGTGTCGCCGAGGCCGTCTGCGGCCAGGTCGAGGGCCAGTCCCTCCGCGGCCGCGCGGGATGCCGCCTGGAAGGACGGTCGCAGCGCAAGGTCCTCGACGGGATAGCCCGTGAGGAACATCTCGGGCAGCGCCACGATGTCGGCGCCCTGCGCCGCCCCCTGGGCGACTAGTGCCCGCGCCCGCTCTCGATTGCCCGCGAGGTCCCCGACGGTGGGGTTCGCCTGGGCGAGTGCGATGCGCAGGGTCGGCACGCCCCGAGCGTACGAGATCCACGAAGGGTCGACGGACGCGGCGTAACGCGCCCGAAACACGACCGGAGCACACTGGCCCCATGGACAAGCAGACGGAATTCGTGCTGAGGACGATCGAGGAGCGCGACATCCGCTTCGTGCGGTTGTGGTTCACCGACGTGCTGGGCACCCTCAAGTCGGTCGCGGTGGCCCCGGCCGAACTCGAGGGGGCATTCGCCGAGGGCCTCGGCTTCGATGGCTCCGCGATCGAGGGCTTCGCCCGTGTCTACGAGTCGGACATGCTCGCCAAGCCCGATCCGGCGACGTTTGCGATCCTGCCGTGGCGGTCGGAGTCGCCGGGCGTCGCGCGCATGTTTTGCGACATCCTCATGCCCGACGGCTCGCCGTCGTATGCCGATCCGCGCTACGTGCTCAAGCGCACCCTCTCGCGCGCCGCCGACATGGGCTTCACCTTCTACACCCACCCCGAGGTCGAGTTCTACCTGCTGCGCGATCAGCCGAGCGAGGGACCGCCGAAGCCGATCGACCGCTACGGCTACTTCGACAACTCGCCGCAGTCGGTGGGCTACGACTTCCGGCGTCAGGCCATCACCATGCTCGAGGCCATGGGCATCTCGGTGGAGTTCAGCCATCACGAGGGCGGCCCCGGCCAGCAGGAGATCGACCTCCGCTACGCCGATGCCCTCACGACCGCCGACAACCTCATGACATTCCGCACCGTCATCAAGGAGGTGGCCATCGAGCAGGGGGTCTACGCGACCTTCATGCCCAAGCCCTTCCGCGACGCCCCTGGTTCGGGCATGCACACCCACGTGTCGCTCTTCGAGGGCGACCGCAACGCCTTCTACGAGGCCGGCTCGCCCTTCCAGCTCTCGAAGATCGCCCAGTCCTTCATCGCCGGGATCTTGGCCCACGCACCCGAGATCACGGCGGTCACCAACCAGTGGGTCAACTCCTATAAGCGCCTGGCCGGCGGTGCCGAGGCACCGGCGATGATCTGCTGGGGCCACAACAACCGCTCCGCGCTTGTGCGCGTGCCGATGTACAAGCCGGCCAAGGGCAACTCCACGCGCGTCGAGTTCCGGTCGCTCGACAGCGCGTGCAACCCCTATCTCGCGTTTGCCGTCATCCTCGCTGCGGGGCTGGCCGGCATCGAGCGCGGATACGAGTTGCCGCCCGGCGCTGAAGACGACGTGTGGGCGCTCACCCCGGCCGAGCGTCGCGCGCTCGGCATGCGTCCCCTGCCGGCCAGCCTCAACCAGGCCATCCAGGAGATGGAGCGCTCGGAGTTGGTGGCCGAGACCCTCGGGGAGCATGTCTTCGACTTCTTCCTGCGCAATAAGCAGTCCGAGTGGGAGGACTACCGGCGCCAGGTGAGCCAGTGGGAGCTCGACCGCTACCTACCCACCCTCTAGCCCGCGCTAGCGTCACCGACTGTGAGCGAACAGCGGGCGGGCACCCTCGTGGGCCACTTCGCGCGTCGCGGCTTCGCACGACCGGCCGAGGCCGCCGAGTCATGGGCGCTACTGCCCGCGGGCGCCGACGATGAGGGTGTGCTCGAGGCGCTATCGCTGTCGGCGGATCCCGACCAGGCCCTGGGCTTCCTTGTCGAAC
Organism: Actinomycetota bacterium; assembly: GCA_046095085.1. Classification (GTDB taxonomy): domain Bacteria; phylum Actinomycetota; class Actinomycetes; order S36-B12; family S36-B12; genus Mxb001. The sequence goes on from JBJTIQ010000145.1 coordinate 2,464, forward strand.
TGGCCAGCGTCGATCGGCGGCGCATCGGGCGTGCCCTGACGGATCCCGACGAGACGCGCGCCCTAACCGCTGTCCTGGGCATGTCCGACGCGCTGGGCCGCCATCTGGTGCGCCATCCCGAACGGATCGGCTCGCTGGGCTCCACGACTCTCGATCGGCCGTCGCGCAGCGACCTGCGACTCCTACTGCTTGCCGCCTCCGATCCGGACGGCCTGCGCATCGCCTACCGCGATGCGCTCCTGGGCACCGCGGTCCGCGACCTCGTGCACGGGGCCCGCGTCGACGACACCGCCGCCGAGCTCGCTGATCTCGCGGACGCTGCGCTCGAGTCCGCACTGGCGATCGCGCGCGCCCAACTGCCCGACGACGCCCCCGAGTGCCGTCTCGCGGTCATCGCGATGGGCAAGTGCGGGGGACGCGAGCTCAATTTCGTGAGCGACGTCGACGTGGTGTTCGTCGCGGAAGCCCTGCCGGGCCACGACGAGTCGGCCGCCCTCGCCACGGCCACGCGCCTGGCCACGTCGCTCATGCGCATCTGCGGCGAGTCGACGACCGAGGGCACGCTCTGGCAGGTCGATGCGGGCCTTCGGCCCGAGGGCAAGCAGGGGGCTCTCGTGCGCACCCTGGCCTCGCATGTCGGCTACTACGAGCGCTGGGCCAAGACCTGGGAGTTCCAGGCGCTCCTCAAGGCCCGTCCCGCGGCGGGCGACGCCGAACTCGGCGCGGCGTACGCCGACGCGGTGGCCCCCTTCGTGTGGTCGGCCGCCGACCGCGATGACTTCGTCGTCGACGTGCAGCGCATGCGACAGCGGGTCGAGGACCACATCCCGGCCAAGGAGGCCGACCGGCAGCTCAAACTCGGCCGGGGCGGACTCCGCGACGTGGAGTTCGCGGTGCAGCTCCTCCAGTTGGTGCATGGCCGCAGCGATGTGCTGCTGCGCAGCCCGACCACGCTGACGGCCCTGGAAGCACTCTCCACCTGGGGCTACGTCGGTCGCGAGGACGGCGCGACGCTTGCCAGCGCCTACCGCTTCCTGCGGTCCTTCGAGCACCGCATACAGTTGCACGCGCTGCGGCGCACCCACGTCGTGCCCGATGGCGAGGCGGACCTGCGGCGGATCGGCCGATCGCTGGGCTTTCGAGCCGACCCGGTGGCCGAGCTCACCGAGGAGTGGCGACGCCATGCGCGCGAGGTACGGCGCATCCACGAGAAACTCTTCTATCGCCCGCTGCTGCAGGCGGTGGCCCGCCTCGATGCGGGGGATGCGCGCCTGACCCCGGAGGCCGCTCGCCAGCGGATGGAGGCGCTCGGCTACACCGACCCGCAGGGTGCGCTGCGGCACCTAGAGTCGCTGACATCGGGGGTCTCAAGGCGGGCCGCCATCCAGCGCACGCTGCTGCCGGTGCTGCTCGGCTGGTTCGCCGACGGTCCCGACCCCGACGCCGCCCTGCTGGGCTTTCGTCGCATGAGCGACGACCTCGGCTCC
>JBJTIQ010000146.1:0-2964 GCA_046095085.1 Actinomycetota bacterium
TTCGAAGGGACGGCACGCGGCGAGGTCGCCCTTTGCGGTGACGGAGAGCGACGTGCCGCGACCCTCGCGCGTAGTGATGGCGACGGATGCGCGTCCCTTGGGGTCGGTGAGCACGGTGAAGGTGTTGGCGCCGGTGGCGAAGGTGCCGGGGCCCTTCTCCGGGAGCACGAGGTCGACCGATGCGTTTTCGACAGGGTTGCCGAAGACATCGGTCACCTGAACGATCGCGTCGATGGGGTCGCCGGCGTCGATCTTCGCGGCCGAGACCTCTAGGTCGACGTCGCGGGCCGCCTCGCGCACCGTGACGACCGGAAACGTCACGACCTCCTCGTTGAGGCCCTGTGAGCGGATGGCGCCCTCACCGACGACGGTGGAGAAGGCGTAGGCGACGGCGACGCACTTCTCCGGCCCGGCCTCGCTGAAGACCGTGAGCTCGCCAGCCGCGGGCGTCGTGCCGGTGAGCGTCTCGACGAGCTGGGCTCCGGTCGCGCGGAAGGTGACGGGTGATCCGCTGGTGGAGGTCGTGATCTCCAGGCGCAGCACCGAGGGTCGCTGCTCGTCGCCACCCTCTAGGCCCTGGTAGGGCACGACGAGTGGGGTGTTGAACGCCGCTGCCGGGATGCCGTTGATGGTCAGGTTGTCGACGTCGGGTGGCGTCACCGAGTCGCCCGTGGCGCAGGCGGCGGCGGGCATCGTCGACGTGGGGGAGGCCGGCGGCGACGAGGATTCCCGCGATGACGGCAGGAGTCCGCATCCCGCGAGGACAACCACGCCCGCGGTGAGTGCCACGCTGCGTCGCCAGGCCGCCATCACTACGCCATCGTACGAGGAGCGCATGCGTGAAGCCTGGCGCCGGGCCGCTGGCTGAAGGAATGGTTAACGCCCCCGTCGATAGGCTCCCTTCGTGAAGGTGCTCGTTGTCGGCTCAGGTGCCCGGGAGCACGCCCTCGTGATGGCCCTTCGCAAGGACGGGTGCGATGTCACCTGCGCGCCCGGCAACGCCGGCATCGCAGCCGACGTGACGACGTATCCGCTCGACCCCAACGACGGCACGGCGGTGGCCGCACTCGCCCAACGTCTCGGGGTTGATCTTCTCGTCATCGGTCCCGAGGCCCCGCTCGTCGCCGGTGTCGCCGATGCGGTGCGCGCCAGCGGCATCGCCTGCTTCGGCCCGAGCGCGCAGGCGGCGCAGCTGGAAGGCAGCAAGGCCTTCGCGAAGGAGGTCATGCTGGCGGCCGGCGTTCCCACGGCGCGCCCGGCCGTGTGCACCACCATCGACGAGGTCGAGCGCGCGCTGGACAACTTCGGTGCGCCCTACGTCGTGAAGGACGACGGGCTCGCCGCTGGCAAGGGCGTCGTCGTCACCGATGACCGCGCACAAGCAGTTGCCCACGCGCGGGTCTGCCTCGACGGCGGATCGCGCGTGGTCATCGAGGAATACCTCGACGGGCCCGAGGTGTCACTCTTCGCGATCACCGACGGCACCACGGTGGTGCCGCTGCAGCCCGCACAGGACTTCAAGCGCGCGGGTGATGGCGACACCGGACCCAACACCGGCGGTATGGGCGCCTACTCGCCACTGCCCTGGGCGCCGCCCGATCTCGTGCAGCAGACACTTGAAGCAGTCCTGCAGCCCACGGTCGACGAGATGCGCAGGCGCGGCACGCCCTTCAGCGGCCTCCTCTATGCCGGTCTCGCTCTCACGTCGAAGGGCCTGCGCGTGGTGGAGTTCAACGCGCGCTTCGGCGATCCCGAGACCCAGGTGGTGTTGGCAAGACTCGACTCGCCACTCGTCGACCTGCTGATGGGCTCCGCCAGCGGCACTCTCGCCGACGCGGCCGCGCCACGGTGGAGCGATGATGCGGCCGTCACGGTCGTCGTCGCCTCGGAGGGCTACCCCGAGAAGCCCGTGACCGGTGATCTCATTGAGGGCCTAGCCGAGGCCAACGCCGTTCCGCACGCCTATGTACTGCACGCGGGCAGCAAGCCCGACGACAAGGGGCCGGTCTCCTCGGGCGGGCGCGTGCTCTCGGTCGTCGGCACCGGACCCACGCTCACCGATGCGCGCGCGGCCGCCTACGCCGCCGTCGAGCGAATCTCCCTGCGTGGCTCCCATCGCCGCGGCGATATCGCGTTGTCAGCGGCGGCCGCGGAGTCTGGGAGGATAGGGGGGTGACGGTCCCCAACGTCCTCGCCGGCCGCTATGCCTCGGCCGCGATGGCGGCGATCTGGGCCCCCGAGCACCGCATCCTCCTCGAGCGCAAGCTGTGGCTGGCCGTGCTCGCCGCGCAGCGCGATCTCGGCGTCGATGTCCCCGACGGAGTCATCGCTGATTACGAGCGCGTCATCGCCGACGTCGACCTCGCCTCCATCGCCGCACGCGAGCGGGTGACCCGCCACGACGTGAAGTCGCGCATCGATGAGTTCAATGCCCTCGCCGGCCACGAGCACATCCACAAGGGTCTCACCAGCCGCGACCTCACCGAAAACGTCGAGCAGCTGCTCATCCGCGACTCCCTCGTGCTCACGCGCGACAAGGTCGTTGCCGCGCTCGCGCGGCTGGCGTCGCTGGCGGTGCAGTACGCCGACACCCCTCTCACCGGTCGCTCCCACAACGTGGCGGCGCAGACCACCACTCTCGGCAAGCGGTTCGCCACCTGGGCCGATGAGCTGCTGATCGCCTACGACCGTCTCACCGACCTGATCGATCGCTACCCGCTGCGTGGCATCAAGGGCCCGGTCGGCACGGCGCAGGACATGCTCGACCTGCTCGACGGCGACGCGACGAAGCTCGCCGAGCTCGAGTCGACGGTCGCTGCTCATCTCGGCTTCGCGCGCGTGCTCGACAGCGTCGGCCAGGTCTACCCGCGGTCTCTGGACTACGACGTGGTCACCACTCTCGTGCAGGTCGCGGCTGGTGAGACCCTTGTGGATGTGCTCGTGGCCGGCGAGGGCATTGAACTC
>JBJTIQ010000147.1:0-2927 GCA_046095085.1 Actinomycetota bacterium
TACGAGGCGAGCACTTCGTCGAGGATGGCCTCGGCCTTGTCCTCGTTCGTCTTCTCTGCGAGTGCGAGCTCGCTCACCAGGATCTGCCGGGCCTTGGCCAGCATGCGCTTCTCGCCTGCCGAGAGGCCACGCTCGCGCTCACGGCGCCACAGGTCGCGGACGACCTCCGCCACCTTGATGACGTCGCCGGACGCCAGCTTCTCGAGATTGGCCTTGTAGCGGCGGGACCAGTTGGTCGGTTCTTCGGTGTAGGGCTGGCGAAGCACCTCGAAGACCCGGTCGAGGCCCTCAGCGTTGACGACGTCGCGCACGCCCACGAGGTCGACGTTGTCGGCGGGGACCCGCACGGTCAGGTCACCCTGGGCGACCCGCAGGACGAGGTACTCCTTCTCGGCGCCCTTGATACCTCGGATCTCGACTGCCTCGATGAGGGCGGCCCCGTGATGGGGGTAGACGACGGTATCGCCAACCTTGAACGTCATAGAGAAGGACCCCTTTCCAGGTCCATCAGGATATCACGGGTATCAGGGGCCCCATCCCGGCCGGGGGTGACCCGATACGCTGGCATGAGTGCGCACAACGTGCCCATCGACCGCACCGCAGGAGACCGCGTGACCTCGTCCATCATCGTCCGCCGACTCGCCATCGCCGCTGTCGCGATGGCCGCCATCCCCCTTCTCGCCGGATGCTGGCAGGGCCAAGGCGCAAGCACCACCATGCAGGCGTCGATGAACTCCGGCAACGGCGCTCAGGCCAACGTTGGCGCCATGCGCATCGAAAACGCGACGGTCGTGCGCGGCGAAGACGGCACCGCCTCGCTGATCATGTCGGTCTTCAACCAGGGCGTGGAGCCGGACACCCTGACGTCGGTCACCATCAACGGGGCTCCGGCCACCGTGGCTCCTACGCCGATCCTTCCCGGCACGTTCCAGGCCTTCGGATACGGAGTCGAGGGTCAGCCCCCCACCAATGTCGCCCTGGTGACCGGCCTCGACGTCGCGACCGGCAGCTACGTGCCGGTCACCCTCGTCTTCCAGACGGCCGGACAACTCGACATCTCGGTGCTCACGGTGCCACCCGTCGGCTACTACGAGGGACTTCTCCCGGTCGCGACCCCGTAGGTCACGCCTCGATCTTGTAGCCCAGGCCTCGAACGGTCTGCAGGATCACCGGCTGCGAGGGGTCTTCCTCGATCTTGGCCCGCAATCTCTTGACGTGGACGTCGAGGGTCTTGGTGTCGCCCACATAGTCGGAACCCCACACGCGGTCGATGAGCTGACTGCGCGTCAGCACCCGGCCCGCGTTGCGCATCAGGATCTCCAGCAGGTCGAACTCCTTGAGCGGCATGGCGACCGTCTCGCCCCGCACCACCACCACGTGACGATCCACGTCGACGCGGATCGGGCCGACCTCGATCACGCTGGGCAGGAGGTCTTCGGGCTCGCCCTTGCGGCGAAGGACGGCGCGGATGCGGGCGACGAGCTCCCTCGAGGAGAAGGGCTTGGTGACGTAGTCGTCAGCGCCGAGCTCGAGCCCGACGACCTTGTCGACCTCACCGTCCTTGGCCGTGACCATGATGATCGGCACCGTCGAGCGCTGACGCAGGGTGCGGCAGACCTCGGTGCCCGGGATTCCCGGGAGCATGAGATCGAGGAGCACGAGATCGGCCCCGTGCCGGTCGAATTCGGCGAGCGCCTCGGCGCCGTCGGTAGCGATGCCGACCTCGTAGCCCTCGCGGCGCAGCATGAAGGACAGTGCGTCGGAGAACGACTCCTCGTCTTCGACGACCAGAACGCGGGTCACGTGACTAACTCCCCTTCCTCCGCCGGGTGAACGGCGCCGAGAGCCACGCCCGCCGCGGCGCGCGGCAGGCGGAGGGTGAAGGTGCTTCCCACACCCATTTCGGACCACACTCCGGCCTCGCCGCCGTGGTTTTCGCACACGTGTTTGACGATGGCCAGCCCGAGCCCGGTGCCGCCGGTGACGCGGGATCGGGCGGGATCGACCCGATAGAAGCGCTCGAAGACGCGATCGAGGTCGTGGGCCGGGATGCCGATGCCCTGGTCCTTCACGCCGATCTCCGCCACGTGGTCGTCGGCGCGTGCGGTGACCGCCACTCGGGTCTCCGGCTCGGAGTAGGTGACGGCGTTGGTGAGCAGGTTACGCAGGGCCATGAGGATCTGGCTGCGATCTCCGAGGAGCGCCACTCCGGGGTCGCACGAGGTGATGATCTCGATGCCCTTGGCCGCCGCGATCGTGCGAACCTCGTCAGCCGCTTGGGCGATCAGTTGCTCGACGTCGAAGACCTCGGCATGCGTGAGGGGATCGTCACCCTGCAGGCGGGACAGGTCGATGATGTCGTTGATCAGGGATGACAGTCGGCCCGACTCGGTGATCATGCGCTCGGCGAACCGGCGCACGGATTCCTCGTCGTCGGCGGCCGACAGGATCGCCTCGGCAAGCAGGGCCATCGCGCCGACGGGTGTCTTGAGCTCATGGCTGACGTTGGCCACGAAGTCGCGGCGAACCGCGGCCACTCGTCGCTCGTCGGAGAGGTCCTCGACGAGTACGGCGAAACTGTCGACGCTGAGCGGAACGACGAGGACCCGCAGATCGAGCATGCCCTTGCCCAGCGGGGGCCGGCGCACGCGCACCTGCCGCTCCCGCGCGGTCAGCGACCGGATCGACTGGTCGATGAGCTCGGTGATCTCGGCAACGACGACGACGTCGCGACGCACGATGCCGAGCGCCTCGGCCCGGGGCGTGGACCGGATGACGTCACCCTGGGCATCCACCACGACCGATGCCTGCGGGATGGCCGCGAGGAGGCGGGCCGCCTCCTCGGGCAGGACCGAGCGCGACGACGGAACGCCCTGCACAGCGTTCACCGGACCGGCCGTCATGGCTTGAGGATACGGGCGAGCGGG
>JBJTIQ010000148.1:0-9999 GCA_046095085.1 Actinomycetota bacterium
CGTGTGCGCCAGATCACGCGCATCTCAGGCGAGTGCGCGGGCGATCTCGCTCGCTGCACGGGCCACGCGAGGCCCGAGATCTTCGGGCGGAGCCACCGCAGCGAGTCCGACGGCCGCCTCGACACCGGGGATGCCCAGCACGGGAGCGGCGATGCCACTTCCTGCGGGCGTCTCCCCCGACGACACCACCCACGGCGGGTCCAGCGGTCGTCCGGCGGCGGTGCGCGCGGCGAGGACAGCCCGACCACCTGCGCCCAATTCGAGTGGCACGCGCGACCCCAGGCGATAGGCAACGTGGACGTCGGAGCGGGGAGGCTCGACGACTGCCACGGTGAGGAGATCGGCGCCGTCGACGACGCCGAGGTAGGCCGTCGCACCGGTCGTTTCGGCAAGTCGACGCAGGGAGGGGGCAGCGGCATCACGAAGGTGGGGCTGCACCTGCCGGGCAAGCCCAAGGACGGCGAGGCCGAGCCGACAGCGTCCGTCGGCGGAGCGGCGTACGAGCCCGTGCTGCTCGAGGGTGACGATCAGGCGATAGACAACTGTCCGACTCACCCCGAGGGCCGAGGCGATCTCGGTGACCGTGAGGCCCTCGGGGGAGTCGGACAGGAGCGTGAGAACCCGTAGACCGCGGTCAAGGGTCTGCGAGGTCTCCTTGGCCATCGGTGCTAGGCCGCTGCCTTCTTGGCAAGCGACTTCACGCTGAAGGCGGAGATGATCTCGAAGATGCCGAGCACCAGCAGCCAGATGCCGCAGATCCACACGAAGTAGCCAACGGCCCAGGGATTGATGAGCAGGACGGCACCCGCGAGCAGGTAGACGATGCCGGAGAAGATGCCCCAGCCCTTGCCTTCGCTCATCTGGGAGGAGTTCACGAGCTGGACGACGCCGGAAACAAGGAACCAGGCCGCCACGAAGATGCCGAAGATCTCGACCTTCTCCTCCGCGCCGAAGCGGAACATGAGTAGGCCGAGCAGGATGCCGATGATGCCGCTGATTGCCAGCAGAGCCCGATAGCCACCCGGCAGGCCTCGACCGAATGCCCTGATCACCGACACGATGCCGGACACGAGCAGGTAGATGGCCAGCAGGATCGCGATCACGTAAGTCGAGCCTGCGGGACGCAGGATGATCACGATGCCGACGATCACGGTCACGATGCCGAGCACGAGAAGAAGCCACCAGTTGCGTCCGACAGCCGATGCCATCTGGCGCTCTTCGTCGTAGGACAGGCCGGTCATGGGATCGACCGTCGCCATGGATACCTCCGAGTAATCAGGTGGATGTCACTTGCACCCACATCGCCCTCAGGGTAGTGCCGCGAGACGCGCTAGCCCCGGACCCGGACCAGGAATTCCCGGGTGCGTCGCTCACGCGGCTCGCCAAATACCTCCTCGGGTGTCCCCTCTTCGAGGACTACGCCCCCATCGAGGAAGCACACCCGGTCGGCAACGTCACGGGCGAAGGCCATCTCGTGAGTGGCCATCAGGATCGTCAGACCCTCCGCCTTGAGCTCCCGGACCGCATCGAGCACCTCGCCCACGAGCAGCGGGTCCAGTGCGGAGGTGATCTCGTCGAAGAGCATGAGCTCGGGCTGCATCGCGAGTGCGCGCACGATGGCGACGCGTTGCTGCTGGCCGCCGGAGAGGCGATCGGGATAATCATCGGCCTTATCGGCCAGCCCGAAGCGCGCAAGCAGGTGACGCGCCTGCTGCTCCGCTTCCACGCGCGGCTGGCGAAGCACCTTGCGCGGGCCGAGGGTGATGTTGTCGAGCACCGACATATGCGGGAAGAGGTTGTAGGACTGGAAGACGATTCCGACTCGACGCCGAACGACATCGAGGTTGGTATCGAAGGCCGTCACGTCGAGGTCATCGTCGAGGAGGATGCGCCCCGCATCGACGGTCTCGAGCCCGTTGATGCACCGAAGCAGTGTGGACTTGCCCGAGCCACTCGCGCCTATGAGCACGACGACCTCATGTTTGCCCACCTCGAGGTCGATCCCGCGCAGCACGGATTCGCTCCCGAAGGACTTCCAGACGCTCTCGACCCGCACGACGCTCATACGGTCGCTCCCGGGCCACGGCGGCGGCGCTGTCGCTCCTGCAGCCAATCGGCAAACCTCGTCATCGGGATGGTCAGGGCGATGAAGAGGCAGGCGGCCGCGACGTAGGGCGTGTAGTTGAAGGTGAACGACGCGTCGATCTGGGCCTGGCGCAGCACTTCGATGGGGCCGAGTACCGAGACGAGGGCGGTGTCCTTCTGCAGGGAGATGAAGTCGTTCATCAGGGGTGGGGTGACGTTGCGCACCGCCTGCGGGACCACGACGTAGCGATTGGTCTGCCAAGACGACAGCCCCAGCGACCGGGCGGCCATGCGCTGACTGGGGTGGACCGAGTCGATGCCCGCGCGGAAGACCTCGGCCACGTAGGCGCCGTACGACAGCACGAGGGCGACGACACCCCACACGAGCACGTTGTCGGGTGCCCCCTGGAGCTGGAGAGCCGGAACACCGAATCCCAACAGGAGGATGACGAGCAGTGTGGGTACGCCGCGGAAGACGTCGACATAGACCGTGGCGACGATTCGCAGCGGCAGGAAGATGGGGCGCTTGAGGCGTCGAATGAGCGCGACCGTGAGGCCGAGGATGAGGATCAGCGGCTCGGCGATGAGGAAGATCCGGATGTTGAGCCAGAAGGCCTCCAGCAGGCCCGGGAACGACTCGGCGAACGCCTCGGGGCTAAAGAACGTCTCTTGCACAGCCGGCCAGCCCGGCGTGCGCACGACGATGAAACTGACGACGGCCACCGTGACCAGGAGGCTGACGATGCCGACGGCGGCATCGCGCCAGGCCTTGCGCTGGCGATAGCGCACGCGTGCGGGGTCGCCATAGGGCGTCGACCCCGCACGCGCTGCGGCGACTGATGCGCCGCCGGGCTCGGTCACTCCTTGAAGTACGGAGCGGTGGCTCCGGCGAGCCACTCATCCTGGATGGCCTGGAGTTCGCCGCTCTCCTTAAGCTCGCCAATGACCTTGTTGACGCAGGTCACGAGCGGGTTGTCCTTCTGGAAGAGCAGGCCGAACTGCTCGCCGCCCTCCTGGGCGGGGAACTGGCCGACGATCTTGCCCTTGGGGATCTCCACCGCGGTGATGTAGTAGGCGGTGGGCAGGTCGACGACGATGGCGTCAATCTGGCCGTTCTTGAGGGCCGACTTGGCGTCGTTGGTGTCGTTGTAGACGAAGACATCGGCGTTGGGCTGGATGAAGTCCTCGATGTACTTCAGGCTCGTCGTGCCCACCTGCGCGCCGAGGCGCGCATCCTTGAGCTCGGCCAGGGTCGTGGCATTGGCGACGGGCGAGTCAGCGAGGGCGATGACCGCCTGGTTGACGGTGTAGTAGCCGTCGGAGAAGGTCACGACCTCGGCACGCTCGGGCGTGATCGAGATCTGGTTGATGTCGAAGTCGAAATCCTTGTTGCCCGGCGCATACGACTTGTTGAAGGGCACGACGGTCCAGGCGACCTCTTCCGGAGTGAAGCCGAGGCCCTCGGCGACGGCGTAGGCAACCGCCGACTCGAAGCCCTGGCCATTGGTCGGGTCGTCGTCGACGAAGTACGGCGGGTAGGCGGGGCTGTCAGTGCCGATGGTGAGAGTGCCCGGAGTCAGCGTCGGCAGGTTCTCCTTCGCACACTCATCGGGTGTCTCGGTCGGCGACGGGGCCGGTGCGGCTGACGACGACTCGGGTGCAGCCGACGACGACGGTGCGGGGGCGGAGGAAGACCCGCCACCCGACGTCTCCTGAGCACAGGCGGCCAGGAGCAGGGCGGACGCGGCAACAGCGGTAAGGGCAAGGGCACGGCGGTGCATGGGATCTCCTAGGGACTAGCGCTTACGGCCATCCTGCCATCCCGCTAGGAGCCCTGGGTCGCAGGTGTGCGGGATACCACCTTCATACGGGCGGCAATGACCGCGCCCACGACGGCCACCGCTGCCGACAACCACCAGAGGGTGTCATAGGTGCGCACACTTGCCCCACCACTCGCGACGGCAGCGGCGTGGATGGCACCGAGCACCCCGAGTGCCAGCGAGCTGAGGATCGCATCGGATATCTGCAGCGCCGCGGAGTTGGCGCCCTGCTCTGACTCCGGTGATAGGCGCAGGGTCTGCACCGCGATCGACGGGAAGCACAGGCCCATGCCGATTGATGCGATGAAATAGGACACGGCACAGACGAAGGCCGGAATCCCCGGCACCAGGCAGAGCGGCAGGCTCGCCAGGCCTGCTGCCACGATAAGTGCGCCGACTCGCACCGTCGCGCTGCGGTCGGTCGATTCGGGAATCCGACTCTGCGAATACGAACCCGCCCACCACCCGAGGGCCGACACGCTGAGCACGAGTCCGGCGAGGGTCACGGTGTAGCCACGCTGCTCGACCAGGGCCAGCGGAATGAACGCTTCGGCACCGAAGAACGCCCCGGCGAGGATGCCGCGCATGAGCACTGTCGTCGGCAGGCCGCGACGCAGCCGGAGCGAGCCTGCCGGCAGGAGGCGTCGTACGCCGAACCCGAGCATGCCGAGTCCGGCGACCAGGCCAAGGGCATCGGCCCACAGGGGCAGTCCGGCGGGGCGCACGAAGGCGGCCATCGCGAGGGTGAGCCCCATGGCGGTGACTAGCGCCGGCACCGCTCGCCCGCTGCGCCCGCGGTCACCGGTGCCACCGTCGTGCTCGCGCAGGATCGAGCGCAAGAGAAGCGCGGGAAGCACCAAGACCAGCGGCACCAACCAGAAGGCGTAGCGCCATGAGAGTGACTCGGTCAGCCAACCGGCGATCAGCGGGCCCACGATGGCGGGCACGACCCACGAGGCTGCTAAGAGCGAGAAGGCCTTGGGCCGGAGGTCCTCAGGGAATGCGCGGGCGATGAGCACATAGGTAGCCACGATGAGTGCGCCGCCGCCTAGGCCCTGCAGTCCTCGCGCGGCGATGAGCACGGGCATCGACCAGGCGATGCCCGCTACCACCGCGCCGCCGGCGAAGACCGCAAGGCCCGACCACATGGCACGCCGCGGACCGTCACGGTCGCACCAGGTGCCCGAGATGACCATGCCGACGAGGGAGCATGCGACATAGGCATTGAAGGCCCACGCGTAAAGTCCCAGGCCGTCGAATTCGATGGCCACCACGGGCATCACCGTGGCGACGGCCATGCCTTCGAAGGCGAAGAGCGTCATCGCCGAGACGACGCCGATCGTGGCGGCGCGGTATTGGGGGGAGAACAGGCTCAGGAGTTGCCGTCCGGGTCACGCGGCTTGCCGGGGCGAAGGCCGTTGTAGATCTCCTGGCACTCGGGGCATACCGGGAACTTCGAAGGATCTCGGCCGGGCACCCACTTCTTGCCGCACAGAGCCTTGACCGGCGTACCGGTCACGGCACTCTCGACGATCTTGTCCTTCTGGACGTAGTGGGCGAAGCGCTCATGATCGCCGTCGTCAGTGGAGGCCAGTCGCTCGTCGGTGAGGGTCGTGCCCTCGAGCGACGGGGAGTCCAGCGGCGTGGTCATGGCCCGAGTCTAAGGGCGCTCAGTTGACCGTGGGATCCGCTGGGCAATTGGCCCACCACGCCAGGGTGCCCCCCTGTCGGGTGAGTACGGCGCGCCAGAGGTCTTCGCGGTCCGACAGGAACGCGTCGAGCACCGGGTCTGCCACTTCCACTACCGCCCAGGCCCCCTCCTCCAACTCCCCATCAAGCTGGTCGGGCGACCACCCGGCGTAGCCGGCGAAGATGCGAAGGGCATGGAGCGAAGGCGTGAGTTCGTCGGGCGGCGTATCGAGGTCGATGATGCCCAGCGGGCCGCTCACGCGGCGAAATCCCGGTGGTTCGGCGGCATCGACCGAGGCCGCTAGGCCGAGTGCGCTATCGAGCGCCACCGGGCCCCCCTGGAAGAGGATCGGCGTACCCGTCAGGTGATCGCGCCACGCTGGCAGCACGGTGCCCACATCGAGGGATGTGGGCTGGTTGAGGACGACACCCAAGGTGCCGGACTCGTCGTGCTCGAGGATGAGGATCACCGAATGACGAAAGGGGTCGCCGAGAATCGGCGCGGCCACGAGGAGGCGACCGGGTGCGGCCTCGAGTGTGGGTCCGCCCAACACGGGCGTGCCCTCGGGGTCCATGGCCTCCATGCCTCCATCGTGGACCATAGGGAATTCGCTTGGGGGAATGACCCTGTCAAGTGACTTGCCTCATCCTTTCGGCTGAGTCAGGTCGGCCGTGTTGGCCGATAACCCTTGCGTTGCAACGCACTTACCGTTGATACATGCCCCAGCAGCCCCTCGCCCAGGTCCCCGTAGACGCCATTTGGGATTGGCAGGAACACGGCTCATGCCGCGCCGCCGATCCCACCCTCTTCTTCCATCCCCAAAACGAGCGGGGCTCCGCTCGTCGCAACCGCGATCGTGCAGCCAAAGCGATCTGCGCGGGATGCCCCGTGCGCATCGAGTGCGCTGACTACGCCGTCCGCGCCCGTGAGCCCTACGGCGTCTGGGGCGGACTGACCGAGGAAGAGCGCGAGGCGATCTACGCCCGCATCGACCTCGCTGAATACCCCCGTCGCCGGGGTGAGGGCGCCCGAATGGCGGCCGATGAAATCGATGCCGCTACCGCGCCCCTCCGCGTTACCGCCTGACTGACCGCACCCGCTTCACCGCTAGCCTCTACCGGTGAACCTCGCCGGCCGCGATCTCCTCAGGGAACTCGACCTCACCAACGCTGAGTTCGATGGCCTGGTGACCCTGGCCGCCGACCTCAAGGCCCAACGACTTTCGGGTCACGAGCGACGTCGCCTCGAGGGCAAGGTCATCGCCCTCATCTTCGGCAAGACATCCACGCGCACGCGAGTCGCCTTCGAGGTGGCGGCCTACGAGCAGGGCGCCCAGGTCACCGTGCTCGACGCGCAGTCGTCGCAGATCGGTCACAAGGAGTCGATGGCCGACACAGCCCGGGTCCTCTCGCGGATGTTCGATGCGATCGAATACCGCGGCGATGACCAGGCGACCGTCGACGAGCTCGCCCACTACGCGGACGTCCCGGTCTACAACGGGCTTACCGACACGTGGCACCCCACGCAGATGCTGGCCGATGTCCTCACCATGCGAGAGCACTCGGCCGGAGGGTCCCTCTCCTACGCCTATCTGGGCGATGCTCGCAGCAACATGGGCAATTCCATCCTTGTCACCGGCGCGATGATCGGCGCCGACGTACGCATCGTCGCCCCCGAAGCCCTGTGGCCATCTGCCGACATACGCCGCGCCGCAGAGGAGAGAGCGGTCGAGACGGGTGCGCGCCTGACGCTCACCGAGGATGTCGCCGAAGGCGTTGCCGGAGCCGAGTTCGTGCACACCGACGTGTGGGTATCGATGGGCGAGCCCGCCGAGGTGTGGGAGCAGCGCGTGGCGCTCCTGCGGCCATACCGGGTGGATGCGTCGGTGATGGCACTCACCGGTCGCCCCGACGCCAAATTCATGCATTGCCTTCCGGCCTTCCACGACGAGTCAACCGTGGTCGGCCGCACGGTGGCCGAGGACTTCGGGCTGCGGGGCGGCGTCGAGGTCAGCGATGAGGTATTCGAGTCGTCGGCCAGCATCGTCTTCGACCAGGCCGAAAACCGCATGCACACGATCAAGGCCGTGCTGGTCGCCACCCTGGCGTGACCAGTGGCGTGACCTGGCCCGCGTGACTAGGCCTGCAGGAGGCGGGTGCGCAGGGCGCCGAGCTGATCGTGCAGCGACGACGGCACGCGATCGCCGAACTGCCCGTAGTACTCCTCGGTCAGATCCGCCTCCGCGAGCCACGACTGCGTATTGACTGCGAAGAGTTCTGCCATCTGCTCATCGGAGATGCTGAGGCCGTCAAGGTCGAGTTCGCCCTCCGCCGGGATCCGACCCACCGGGGTGTCGACCGCATCGGCTTGGTCGACCACGCGGCGCACGATCCACTCAAGGACGCGTGAGTTGTCGCCGAAGCCCGGCCAGATGTAGGAGCCGTTACGGTCCTTGCGGAACCAGTTGACCTGGTAGATCTTCGGGAGCTTGTCGGGCGCGGTGAACTGTCCGATCTTGAGCCAGTGGGCCCAGTAATCGGCCATGTTGTAGCCACAGAAGGGCAGCATGGCGAAGGGGTCGCGTCGCAGGGCACCCACGCTGCCCTCGGCCGCCGCCGTCTGCTCGGACGACACGGTCGAGCCGAGGAAGACGCCGTGCTCCCAGTCGAACGACTCGGTGACAAGCGGAACGTTGGACGCGCGGCGTCCTCCGAAGAGGATCGCATCGATCGGGACGCCCTCGGGGTCCTCCCAGTTGGGGGCGATCGACGGACACTGGCCCGCGGGAGCCGTGAAGCGGGCGTTGGGGTGGGCGGACGGTTGATCGGACGCGGGGGTCCAGTCGTTGCCCAGCCAGTCGACAAGATGTGCGGGCGGCTCCTCGGTGAGGCCCTCCCACCAGATATCGCCGTCGTCGGTGAGGGCGACGTTGGTGTAGATGCAGTTGGCGTGAAGTGACTTCACGGCATTGGCGTTGGTGTGCATGCCGGTGCCGGGCGCCACCCCGAAGAAGCCGGCCTCCGGATTGATGGCGTAGAGACGGCCATCCTTGCCAAAGCGCATCCAGGCGATGTCGTCGCCGACCGTCTCGACCTTCCAGCCCGGCACTGCCGGCTCGAGCATCGCCAGATTGGTCTTACCGCACGCGGAGGGGAAGGCCGCCGTGATGTAGCGGACGTCGCCCGACGGTGCCGTCAGTTTCAGGACGAGCATGTGCTCGGCGAGCCAGCCCTCGTCGCGCGCCATTGCCGACGCGATGCGGAGCGCGAAGCACTTCTTGCCGAGAAGTGCGTTGCCGCCGTAGCCCGAGCCGAAGGACCAGATCTCACGGGTCTCTGGGAAGTGGGTGATGTACTTCGTCTCATTGCAGGGCCACGCGACATCGGGGCGCGAATTGCCCTCGGCGTCGACCAGCGGGTAGCCCACCGAGTGGACGGCCGGGACGAAGTCGCCGCGCTCGCCGATCTGATCGAGGGCGGCTGCGCCCATGCGGGTCATGATCTTCATGTTGACCACGACGTAGGGCGAATCCGTGAGTTCGACGCCCAGCTGAGCGATGTGGGAGCCGAGGGGACCCATCGAGAACGGCACGACGTACATCGGCCTGCCGCGCATGCATCCGGCAAAGAGCCCCGACAAGATTCCCTTCATCTCGACCGGGTCCATCCAGTTGTTGGTCGGGCCGGCATCAGCCTCGAACTGCGAGCAGATGTAGGTGCGGCTCTCCACTCGAGCGACGTCGCTCGGATCGGACCGGGCGAGGAACGAGTTGGGGCGAAGCTCGGGGTTGAGGCGAATGAACATGCCGCTGTCGACCATCTGCGACGTCAGCCGCTCCCACTCGGCCTCGGAGCCGTCGCACCAGATGACCTCGGTCGGCTGCGTGAGTTCGGCAACCTCCTCCACCCACTCGAGCAACTTCTTGTTGCGGGTGGGCGGATTCTCGAGTCCGGGAATTGTCATCGGATCTCCTCAGGCGCTGGGTCGAGTGGTCCGCCCCGGGGGCGGGCCTGGCCCCATCCTGCCTGTAACGAAGACCCTGCAACATCCATGTAAACCCTTACTTAGGGTCATTTGTGAGCAAGCGCACAGGCTCGGTCAGGCGCTGGGGCGGAAGCGACGCAGGAGCAGGCTGTTGCCCACCACGAAGACCGACGAGAAGGCCATCGCTGCACCGGCCAGCATCGGGTTGAGCAGGCCAACGGCGGCTAGCGGAATCATCGCGATGTTGTAGGCGAACGCCCAGAAGAGATTGCCCTTGATGGTGCGCAGGGTGCTTCGCGAAAGCCTGATGGCATCGACCGCCGCCATCAGATCCGAGCGGACAAGCGTGAGATCACTGGCCTCGATCGCGGCATCAGTGCCCGTGCCCATCGCGATGCCCAGATCCGCCTGCGCGAGCGC
>JBJTIQ010000149.1:0-6906 GCA_046095085.1 Actinomycetota bacterium
CTACCCGACGTGCCCGGCGACTTCACGCCATCCATGGCCATACCCGACGCTCATGCCCAATGGGCTGCCGCGGTGACGCCACGCAGCGACGTGCTCGGTCGCGCCGACGTGCTCGACCAGATGCTCGACGCCCTCGAGCGCAAGGAGCCCGTGCCGGTCCTGCTTGTCGGCGACGAGGGAGCGGGCCGGACGGCGATGGCTGGCGCACTCGCCGCATCGCTCGAGAAGCGCGGCATGTCGGTCGTTCGCATCGACAACGCCGCAGCCGCATCCGACAAGCAGCTCGCTGCGCTCACCGAGATGCTGCGGCTGGCCAGCGACACATCGGTCCTGTTCATCGACGACATCGAGATCCCACTCGGCCTGGGCTATCCCTCGGGAGTCAACGGTCCCTACCTGGCGGCACTGCGGCCGGCCATGGAACGCGGAGCCCTGCGGCTCGTCGCCGTGGTCGCCACCCCCTATCTCGCCAGGTTGCAGGGCACCGACCGCGAACTCGTCGAGGAGTTCGCTGTCGTCCAGCTCCCCGCACTCGATGCGGCCACCCTGCGCGAGGTCGTCGCCCAGCAGAGCACGGGCATCGCCGACTACCACCGCGTGGTCATCCCACCCGAGGTCATCGACGCAGCCCTCGCGCCGGCGCAGGATGGCGAGGTGGGCGCGCATCCCGCCCTTGCCCTGCGACGACTCGACATCGCGGCGACACGCGCAGCACGCCGGAGCCGAGAGGTGGAGGCGTCCGAGCCGGCGGCCGTGTCGATCGACGACCTGCCTCTCACCAAGCCGGTCGAGCGGCGCGTCGACCCCGTCGCCTTGGCGGCGGCGCTGAATGAGCAGATCATCGGCCAGGAAGCGGCCGTCCAGGCCGTGTCGGCACGCCTGGCCATCACGGTCGCCCAACTCGATCTCAATCCCCACCGCCCCGACGGCGTCTTCCTCTTCGCGGGACCCACCGGTGTCGGCAAGACGGCGCTGGCGATCGCCATGGCGGAGGGCCTCTTCGGATCCCGCGACGCGCTGGTGCGCATTGACATGAGCGAACTGCACAGCGAGCACACCGCCGCCAAGCTCGTCGGATCGCCCCCCGGATATGTCGGCCATGACAATCCCGAGGGATGGCTCACCACGCGCATACGCCAGAACCCGCGCTGCGTGCTCCTGCTCGATGAGATCGAGAAGGCCGATCCACAGGTGTGGAACACGTTCCTCCAGGTCTTCGACGCCGGTCGCCTCACTGACATGCGTGGGGCCACCGCGGACTTCCGCGAGGTTGTGATCGTCATGACCACCAACCTCGGCGCCGAGGTCTTCAGCTCCACCGGCTCGGTGGGCTTCGTCGACAACCCCACGTCGGCCGTCGCCGACATCTCCTCCGTGCGCGAGGTGCTCCGGCGCACGATGCGCCCCGAGCTCCTCAACCGCATCGACGAGATCCTCGTCTTCTCGCCCCTCACTCCCACGGCTGCCGCATCCATTGCTCGCATGCGCGCAGACGCCGCGCTCGAGCTCCTGGGATCGCGCGGCTACGCGATCGAGGCGACGCCGGAGCTGTACGCCGTGATCGAGCGCGTCGGCTTCAGCAGGGAGTACGGCGCACGCGAGGTGCTGCGCACTGTCGAGCGGCTGATCCTGCAGCCCCTGGCCGCTCTGCCGGCGGGTGCCTACCGGCCCATCGTCGAGGGCGACTCGGTGCGCTGGGAGGCCGCTACATAAGCCCGCCGCCGCGCTCGTCAGCGCTGGAGAATCGCTGCACGATGTAGATCGGCAGGATCGACACGATAACGAGGAACGCGGCGACGACATTGACGATCGGCGCCTGGTTGGGGCGGAAGAGGTTTTGGTAGATCCAGATCGGCAGGGTCGTGATGCCGGGGCCTGCGGTGAACGTCGTGACGATGATCTCGTCGAAGGAAAGGCCGAAGGCCAGCACGCCACCGGCGATGAGCGCTGAGCGCATAAGCGGGAAGGTCACGTGGCGGAAGGTCTGCCAGCCGTGGGCGCCCAGATCCGCCGAAGCCTCCTCGACATTGCCGCCCAAGCGGCGGATTCGCGCGAGGGCGTTGTTGTAGACCACGACGATGCAGAAGGTGGCGTGGCCGATGACGAGGGTGAGGAACGTCAGGCCGCCGAGGAAGGTCGTGAATACGTTGTTGAGCGCGATGCCAGTGACGATGCCCGGCAGGGCGATCGGCAGGATGATGAGCAGGCTGACCGTGTCGCGGCCGAAGAATTTGTAGCGGCCCAGGGCCAGGGCGGCGAGCGTGCCGAGCACGAGGGCTACCGCCGTCGCGCACAGGCCCAGGATCACGCTCGTCACGAGAGCCTCGCGCACACCCTCGTTGGCGGCGGCCTTCTCCCACCACTGGACAGAGAAGCCCTCGGGCGGCCAGCCCAGGGTCTGCCCGGAGTTGAACGAGTTGATGAGGACGACGGCGAGGGGGATGTAGACGAAGAGGAAGGCGATGATCGCGAGGATGGTGAGCACCACCTTGGTGCCCCGACCGGTCGTCACAGGTTGTCCAGCGCGCCGGTGCGGCGTACGGCCGCAAGGTAGAGCAGGACGATGATCACCGGGATCGTCGCAAACGCGGCGGCGAACGGCAGGTTGGTCACGTAGTTCTGCTGCACGACGTTGCCGAGCATGACGATCTTGCCGCCGACGATCTGCGCGGTGATGTAGTCGCCCAGGCTAAGCGAGAAGGTGAAGATCGAACCGGCCACCATCGTCGGGAAGATCGTCGGGACGATGACGCTCCAAAACGTGCGCCAGCCCTTGGCGCCCAGGTCGGCCGATGCATCGAGTTGTGACTCGGGCAGGCGCGTGAAGCCGGCGTAGACCGGCAGGATCATGTAGGGCAGCCACAGGTAGGTGAGCGTGATGATGATCGCGGGCTCGCCGAAGCCGGGTCCGCTCAGACCGAGCGGCGCCAGGAACCACGAGACCACGCCCTGCTCGGGGCTGAGCATCGCGCGCCAGGCGTAGACCTTGACGAGGTAGCTGGCCCACAGCGGAGTGAGGATCAGCGCGACCAGGAGCGGCTGCCATTTGGGCTTGGCGATGCGCGCCATGAAGTAGGCAACGGGCACGCCGATGAGCAGGCACAGGATCGTCACCCCTATGGCGATCGCCAGCGTGCGCACCATCACCTGCAGATAGGCCGGCGTGGTGAAGGCATCGATGAAGTTGTCGAGCGTGAACGTGCGGACGATCGCACTGGTGAAGCCGTCGACCATCCAGAAGGCCGTGAGGAAGAGCGCGGCGAGGGAGCCCAGATAGACGATGACCAGCCAGGCCATGGGCGCCGCCAACAGCCCCGCGAGACGTGCTCGCGGATGCCGATAGGCGAAGCCACCCCGTGGGGGACTGGCTGTCGTCGTCGTCATGGACTCCCTCGCCGCTACGCCGTGTCGGTCAGACCAGGATTAGGAGCGAAGCTCCGACCAGGCCTTCGACCACTCCGAATACGGCACGCACTTGACGTCGGTGCGACCGTCGAGGCAGACCTCGGTCGGGGTGTTCCAGTAGTAGACGTTCTCCCAGTAGCTGGGCTCGTTGGCGTGGTAGGTCGTGCACTGCGCGGGATCGATATCGCACGCCTTCTGATTGCTGGGAGCCTCGCCGAAGTACGCCGTCGCCTGCTGGTTGACCTCCGCGGAGGAGATCCAGTTGAGCCACTTGTAGGCGCAGTTGAGGTTAGGCGTGTCCTTGGCGACCATCCACGTGTCGGACCAGCCGGTCGCGCCTTCCTTGGCCTTGGTCGAGCCGATCGTCGCGGGGTCGAAGCCGTTGACGATGACCTGCCATGAGGTGGCCGCAGTCATGGTGCCGGCGTTGACGGCGTCGATCTGCTTGAGGTAGTCGCTCCAGTATTCGCTGACCAGCGCCTTCTGCTCCTTCAGCAGGGCGATCGCCGCATCGAACTGCTTCTGGTCGAGCGCGTAGGGATCCTTGATGCCCAACTCCGGCTGGGTCGCCATCAGGTAGACGGCGGCATCGGCGATGTAGATGGGCGAGTCGTAGGGGCCCACTCCGCCGGCAGCCGGCGAGTCAGGCTCAAACATCACGCTCCACGAATCGACCGTGTCGCCGACCTTCTCCTTGTTCCAGACCAGCAGGTTGGCACCGCGACCGTGCGGCACGCCATAGGCAACACCGTTGACGCTGTTGTGCGACTTCATCTTCAGGTCAGGGAAGATGTCGGCGTAGTTGGGCACGAGGTCCATGTTGATCGGCTGCACGTTGGCGCCGTAGATGAGGCGGAGCGAGGCGTCGCCGGACGCCGAGACGACGTCGTAGCCACCGCCCTGCATAAGTTTGACGGCCTCATCCGACGTGCCGAAGGTCTTGACGCTGACCTGGCAGCCGGTCTCCTGCTCGAACGGCGTGATCCAGTCGACCGCGGGGTCCGTTGAGCCGTCCTCGGCGTAGCCGGGCCACGCGAGGATGTTGAGCGTGCCCTCGCCGTCGCCGACCGGACCCGCGAACGTCGGGACGTCGGGCGCTCCGCCCGCTGCCCCCGAACTGCTGCTGCCACCGCCGCCACAGGCGGCGAGCACCAGGGCCGCGGCACCGCCGACGGCCATCATCTTTAGCAGACGCGCTGTGTGCACCTGCTCCTCCTTCTCTCAGGTGGACCGCACCGGTTGGCCTCGGTCCTGTGAACGCCGATCACGAGCCCACGGGGACCTCGTGCTCGGTGTTCCACATCAGTGTCACGCGCTGCCCTCGCATGGAGTTGACCTCCGATGAGGTGGCGTGAGAGTTCTGCTGCACGGCGATCAGGGTGGCTCCGGCGTCGAGGTCGACGATGAAGCGGGTGGACATGCCGACGTAGACAACCTCGCGAATGACGCCCGCGGCAGCCCGCTCATTGCCCTCCGGCGTGGGCGTGCCGAGGGTCACGCGGATCTTCTCCGGTCGCACCGACCAGACGCCCTCGCGTCCGAGGACGGTCGCGGCCGCCCCCGCGCTGAGGAGATTGGAGATGCCCACGAACCCGGCGACAAACGGCGTGGACGGATGCTCGTAGATCTCGGTGGGGGTGCCCACCTGGGCGATGCGCCCGGCGTCGAAGACCGCGATGCGGTCCGACATCGTCAGCGCCTCCTCCTGGTCGTGCGTGACGAAGACGAAGGTGATACCGACGGCGCGCTGGAGCTCCTTGAGCTCGACCTGCATCTGCTCTCGAAGCTTCAGGTCAAGGGCTCCCAGCGGCTCGTCGAGCAGGAGAACGCGCGGCTTGTTGACAAGTGCTCGCGCGAGTGCGACGCGCTGACGCTGGCCACCGGAGAGTTGGCTGGGCTTGCGCGCGGCGTATCCCTCAAGTCGCACGGTGGCGAGCGCCTCCTCGGCGCGCTGGCGACGCTCCTCCTTGGGCACCTTCTTGACCATGAGGCCGTACTCGACGTTGGCCAGGACGTTCATGTGGGGGAAGAGTGCGTAGTCCTGGAAGACCGTGTTGACGTCGCGGTCGTAGGGCGGCACCCTGGTGACGTCGACGCCGGCAAGCTCGATCGTGCCGGCCGTGGGCTGCTCGAAGCCCGCGATCATGCGCAGCACCGTCGTCTTGCCCGACCCGGAGGGCCCGAGCAGGGTGAGGAACTCGCCGTCGGCGACATCGAGGTCGACGCTGTCGACGGCGACGACATCCCCGAAGGTCTTGCGCAGGCCGGTCAGCCGGATGGCGGTGGTCATCGGTCTCCTGGGCCGTCGATTGGTTCCCCACACCCTAGGGCCGCAAGACCTCCCTGCTGGGCGACTCAGGCGGGGTGATTCGAATCGTTACCGGGCAGAGCCCGGGCCTGCCCGGTGACTCCCACGGACACCCGCTCGCCGGGGCGGGGCGGGGGGCTGCCACCGGCCACCCGCACGGGGATGCGGGTCCCGTCGTCGAGCTCCACCTGGAGCAGGGCGTCATGGCCGCGGTACGACGTCTCCCGCACCACGCCCTGGCCGGGAGCAGCGGACTCGACCGGGCAGGAGAGCACGAGCTGCTCGGGCCGCAGGACTACGGTGCCGGAGGCGGTGAGTTCCCCGCGCACGGGAAATTCGCCGAGCACGCAGCGAGCGCGTCCCGCATCGGTGGGGGTTGCAGCCAGGATGACGGCATCGCCGACGAAGCGAGCGACGCCGAGGTCGGCGGGGGAGTCGTAGACCTGCTCGGGCGTATCGACCTGCACGAGCACCCCATCGCGCATGACGGCGACGAGGTCGGCGGTCGAGAGCGCCTCCTCCTGGTCATGCGTGACGAGCACGGCAGTGGTGCCGAGTTCGCGCAGCAGGTCACGCACCTCGGCGCGCAGTCGCACACGCATGGTGGCGTCGAGGGCGGTGAACGGCTCGTCGAGAAGTACCACCTCGGGCTCGGGTGCAAGCGCACGGGCGAGGGCGACGCGCTGCTGCTGGCCGCCGGAGAGGTCGTGCGGGCGCGCGTGGGCGAAGTCGCGCATGCCGACCATGTCGAGCACCTCGTCGACGCGCTCCTGGCTGCCCCGTAGCAGGCCGAAGGCGACATTGCCGCTGACGTCGAGGTGGGGGAAGAGCGCACCCTCCTGCGGCACGATGCCGACTCGTCGGCGCTCGGGGGGCACGAAGACGCCCGGTCCGGCCACGACGCGGTCGCCGAAGCGCACCTGACCCGCCGTGGGCTTGAGGAATCCGGCGAGCACGCGCAGCAGCGTCGTCTTGCCGGAGCCGCTGATGCCGAGCACCGCGAGGAGTTCGCCGGATGGCACCGTGAGATCGAGCCCCTCCAGCACGCGCACCGGGCCATAGCCCGCACTCAGATCGCGCACCTCGACCGACGTCATGGCTCCACCGTATCCGCGTCTACGCGCGTCATCGTGCGGCTGAGCAGCAATGCGGGGATGGCCGCGATGACGACGAGAGCGATCGCATAGGGAGCA
>JBJTIQ010000150.1:0-6399 GCA_046095085.1 Actinomycetota bacterium
CCTCGGCCATCTCGAGCTGGCCCGGCCTGGGCTCGCCGCCGAGTTGGGCGGCAGCCGCCGCGAGGGCCTGCGCTACCGATGTCATCGGGACGCGGCCTGCAGGCGCGCGGCGAGCTCGGCCGACACGCGCGCGCGCAGATGGGTGCCCTCGGCCAGGTGCTCCTCGAGGAGCACCTCTCCCCTGGCGTGGGCCTGTGCGATCAGGTCACCGCGCTCGTAGGGCACGACGAGATCCACGTCCACCTCGGGCCGCGGCAAGCGCGCATCGAGCGCCTCGAGAAGGGCGTCTATTCCCTCGCCGGTGCGGGCAGAGACGACCACCGCGTCGGGCTCGAGATGACGCAGGCGGGCGATGTCGAGGGGGTCGGCAAGATCGGCCTTGTTGATGACGATGAGCTCGGGCAGGTCGCCCGCGCCGATCTCCGAGAGCACCTCGCGCACCGCCGACATCTGCTCCTCGGGCTCGGCATCGGAGCCATCCACCACGTGGAGGACGAGGTCGGCCTCGGTCACCTCCTCGAGCGTCGAGCGGAACGCCTCGACGAGGTGGTGCGGCAGGTGACGAACGAAGCCGACCGTGTCGGCGATCGTGCAGGCGCGGCCGCTGGGGAGCTCGAGGCGGCGCACCGTGGGATCGAGGGTGGCGAAGAGCTCGTCTTCGACGAGCACGCCCGCGCCGGTCAGGCGATTGAGCAGGCTCGACTTGCCGGCGTTGGTGTATCCGGCGATCGCGACGGACGGCGTGCCCGAGCGACGGCGGCCGCTGCGCTGGGTGCGGCGGACGCGCTCCATCTCCTTCAGCTGCCGGCGGAGCACGGTCATCTGATCGCGAATGCGCCGGCGATCGGTCTCGATCTTCGTCTCGCCCGGGCCGCGCGTGCCCACGCCACCGGTGGCACCGCCCGCACGACCGCCGGCCTGCCGGCTCAGCGACTCGCCCCAGCCACGCAGCCGCGGCAGCAGGTATTCCATTTGGGCTAGCGACACTTGCGCGCGGCCGGCCTTGCTGCGCGCGTGCTGGGCGAAGATGTCGAGGATCAGCCACGTGCGGTCGACGACCTTGACCTTGACCACGTCTTCGAGGTGGCGCAACTGGCCCGGGGTGAGCTCGCCGTCGCAGATCACGGTGTCGGCGCCCGTCGCCACGACGATGCGTCGCAACTCCTGCGCCTTGCCCGACCCGATGTAGGTCGCGGGGTCGGGACGGTCGCGGCGCTGGATCAGGCCTTCGAGCACGGCAGCGCCCGCGGTCTCGGCCAGTCGAGCGAGTTCGACCAGGCTGCGCTCGGCCTGCCAGGCCGTGCCCTCGGTCCAGACGCCGACGAGCACGACCTGCTCGAGTCGCACCTGGCGGTACTCGACCTCGGTGACGTCCTGGAGCTCGGTCGACAGGCCGGCGACGCGCCGCAGGGCCTGGCGGTCCTCGAGGTCGAGTTCGCCGGTCAGCGGGGTGGGATCGTCGTTCACTGCCAACGGGCAACCCAGCCGGGCGAGAGCGCGCCCTCGGCGACGATCTCGGCCGGGCCGATCAGGTGCATGCCGTCGTCGGCCTCATCGACCAGAAGAGTGCCTCCGGGCACGTCGACGCGCGTGGGGCCGTCGTGCTGCGCA
Source organism: Actinomycetota bacterium (assembly GCA_046095085.1). Lineage (GTDB taxonomy): Bacteria > Actinomycetota > Actinomycetes > S36-B12 > S36-B12 > Mxb001. The sequence goes on from JBJTIQ010000150.1 coordinate 1,612, forward strand.
CCCGGGCGCCGGCGGGCGACATAGGCGGCGGCGCACGCCCCGGTGCCGCACGACAAGGTCTCCCCCGAGCCACGCTCGTGCGCGCGCATGGCGATGTGGCCGGGCGCGATCTCCTGGACGAACTCGACGTTGACGCCCTCGGGGAAGAATCCGTCGGGCGACACATCGGGCGGGTCATCGAGGGGTCCGGCAGCGTCGAGCGAGCCGACGAAGACCACCGCGTGCGGATTGGGCATCGCGATGGCGCTAGCGGGGAACGCCATCCGACCCACCGCGACCGATGGCACTCCCGGGAGCTCTTGGGCCGGCCCCATCGCCACGTCGTAGAGACCGTCGTCGCGTCGGACGACATGACGTACGCCGCCCCGCGTGGCGATGTCCATGCCTGAGGGGTCGGCCAGGCCCTGCTCGACGAGGTAGGCGGCAAACACGCGGATGCCATTGCCGCACATCTGCGCGGTCGAGCCATCGGAGTTGCGGTAGTCCATGAAGATCTCCGCGCCGGTGGCCGCGGGATCGTCGTCCGCAGCGCTGCGCACGATGCGCAGCACGCCGTCGCCGCCGATCCCGAAGCGGCGATCGCACAGGTCGGCGGCCATCTCGGCGGTGAGCTCGATCTGGCCGTCGAGGTCGGGCAGGAGAATGAAGTCATTGCCCGTGCCGTGTCCCTTGATGACGGGGATGGGGCCGGAAAGCATGCGTCCAGCCTAGGTGCTCGTGCCCGCCGCGGCGGCCCTGGCGTAGAGCTCCTGTGCACGAGCGCACACTCGGGCCCAGGTCTGCTCCGGCTCGGTGCCGGCGTTGACCTCGTGCATGCGGGCCAGGAGCTCCGGATCGCGCCCAAGGAGCGCGAGGCGGTCGGCCAGCGCCCGGTCGTCGACGGCCAGGAAGCCGTTGAGCCCGTCGGCGATGAACTCCCCCGACCCCGCCTGCGCGCGAGCGATGACCGGTAGGCCCGCTGCCCGAGCCTCCAGGGCGGCGATGCCGAAGGACTCCTTGACCGAGGCCTGGACGAAGACGTCGGAGTCGGCGAAGCGCTCCCGGATTAGGTGGGCGGGGAGACGGCCGGTGAACCGGGCATCCACGCCCAGTCGTCGCGCCAGCCGCTCGGTCCGCGCGCGCTCGGGACCGTCGCCGATGATCATCGCGCTCACCGACACCTGCGGCGCGAGCAGCACCGAGGCGCGCGCGATGGCCGTCAGGAGCGCACCGACGCGCTTGCGCGGAGCAAGGCGCAGCACGGAGACGACTCGGAGCTCACCGGGCTTCGCGGCCCAGGGGCGCTGTGGTCGCCACGCTGCGGCGTCGATGCCGTTGGGCAGCACGGCGACATCGACACCGACGGCCTCGCTCACCCGGTCGGCGGCAACCTGGCTCACGGCCGACAGTGCGACGCCCCACTGGGCCCAGCGCACCAGCGCATTGGAGGCACCAAACGCCGGGCGGGCCAGTGGACCCCACACGCTGTGCACCGTGACGACCGCCGGCACGCCGAGTTGATGAGCGGCCCGAACGGCACCCCAGGCGAACGGCGAGATCACGCCCGCGTGGACGTGGACGACATCGGCGGGATGCTCGCGCAGGCTGTCGACGACGCGGGCGCGCGTGCGCGGATGGATGGGGATCTCGCCGGGCAGGTCAACGGCGATGCGCTCGACGTCGAGGCCATCCACGATCTCGTGGCCCGCGCGTACGCCGTCGTGACCGGGCGAGGCGGTGATGATGCGGACGTCGTCTCCCGCGGCCGCCTGGGCCAGGGCGAGCGATCGCACCTGCGTCTCGATGCCACCGGTGCGCGGCAGGTAGCAGTCGGAGACGTGGACGATGCGCACGCGACGACGGTACCCGCATCCTCTCCACGGCGAGTGCGAGGATGTGGTCCGTGACCACCCTCGTCTTCGTGCACGCGCATCCCGATGACGAGGCGCTGCTCACGTCCGGGACGATGGCGCGCGCAGCCGCCGAGGGGCAGCGTGTGGTCCTGGTGGTGGCCACCGACGGTGCCGCCGGGCTCACGTCATCGGCCTACCGCGAGGGACTGGCGGACATTCGACGCGAAGAGGTCGAGGAGTCTGCCCGGCACCTGGGCGTCTCCCGCGTGGTGCACCTCGGCTACGCCGACTCCGGCCTCGCGGGAGATGCACCCAGCGGCTTCGCGTCAGCCTCCCTCGACGAGGTGAGCGAGCGCATTCGCGGCATCCTCAGCGAGGAGTCCGCCAACGTCGTCGTCGGCTACGACCCATCCGGCGGATACGGCCACCCCGATCACGTGCGTGTGCACGAGTCCGTGCGTGCCGCAGCTCGTGGGCAAAGCGACGTACGCCTCTTCGAGGCGACACTGCCCCGCGAGCCCATCGCGACGGCGGTGCGCATGGCTGCTGCCACGCGGCTGACCCCGGAGGAGTTCGACCCGGCGGAGTTCGCGCGCGCGTGGACTCCGCGCCGGCAGATCACGCACCGAGTGGATGTCTCCGGCCACCTGCCGGCCAAGCGGGCCAGCCTCGCGGCCCACGCCAGCCAGGCGGCAGCCGACGGCACGACCCGGACCCTGGCGGTGCTGGGCCGACTGCCCGACTTCGCCTTCCGTCGGCTCCTCGGCACCGAGTACTCCGTCGCGGTACCCCCGACCCCTTCTCGTTAACGCCGGAGGAGGGTGAGGGTGGTGGTCACGGCGTCGGGGCCGGCGGCCACCCAGGTGATGCGCTCGTCCTGGCGGAAGCGTCGTTCCTGCCGACGCGCGAACGTGCGGGTGCCGTCGATGGTCTCGCGCCGGGCGACCTCAAGGTCTCTCTCCCCCTCGAGGGCTTCCAGCACCTGCCGATAGCCGAGTGCACCCCGGGCGGTGCGGCCAAGACCGCGCACGCGCAGCGCCATGACCTCGTCGACGAGACCACGCAGCCACATGACATCGACACGCTCAGTGATGCGGGCATCGAGAACGACGCGGTCGACCGCGAGCCCGATCCAGCGCGCCTCCACCCAGGCACGCGCCTCGGGCAGTCGCGCGGTGAAGGATCCGGTGAGCTCGACCACCTCGAGCGCACGCACGATGCGCCGCCCGTTGGTCGGCAGGATCGCGGCCGCCGCGTCTGGATCGGCGGCAGCGAGCCGCTCGTGCATCGCCTGGGGACCCACCTCGATGAGCTCGGCCTCCAGTCGCGCGCGCAGCTCGGGATCGGTGCCCGGGAAGTCCATCTCGTCGAGAACCGCCTGCACGTAGAGCCAGGACCCCCCGACCACGATGACCGGCACCCCTCGCGACAGGGCATCGCTGATGGCGGCGCGGGCCCGGTCACGGAAAGCCACGACGGACACCTCGTCGATCGGCTGCCAGACGTCGATCATGTGGTGGGGTACGCCGCGGCGCTCCGTCGGCCCGAGCTTGGCCGTGCCGATATCCATGCCCACGTAGACCTGCATGGAGTCGGCACTGACGATCTCCGCGCCCATGGCCAGGGCCAGTTCGACGGCGACATCGGACTTGCCGACCGCCGTAGGGCCGACGATCGCGATGACGGTCATGGGCGAAGCGCCGGCATCGGCAGTAGCACCCCCGTGGATGCCGGTGCCAGCGTGCGCGACCGCCACGCGTCTCCTGCGCGTGTCCGTCGCACGGCCAGCATGCGGTCGGCGACGAGGTGATGCGGAGCGGCGTACGTGACCTCGGCCGTGACCATGTCACCGGGGCGCGGCGCCTCGAGGGTGTCGTCCGGCGTGACGTGCACGAGGCGATTGTCTGCTGCGCGACCGGAGATGCGCGCCGTCGCTCCGTCCTTGCGCCCCTCCCCTTCGGCCACCAGCACGTCGACCGTCCGGCCGACGAGGGCGCGGTTTTCGGACCACGCGATGTCCTCGACGACGGCGAGCAGTCGGTCGTAGCGCTCCTGCACGACCTCCTTGGGCACCTGACCGGCCATCGTGGCCGCCGGGGTGCCGGGGCGCGGGGAGTACTGGAACGTGAAGGCGCCGGCGAACCGTGCCATCTCGACCACGTCGAGCGTGCCCTGGAAGTCCTCCTCGGTCTCGCCCGGGAAGCCGACGATGATGTCGGTCGTGATGGCCGCCTCGGGCATCGCCGCGCGAACGCGCTCGATGATGCCCAGGTAGCGAGCGGCACGGTAGGAGCGGCGCATCGCCTGCAGGACGGGGTCGGACCCGCTCTGCAGGGGCATATGGAGCTGCGGCATGACAGTGGACGTCTCGGCCATGGCGGCGATGACATCGTCAGTGAAGTCTCGGGGATGCGGGCTGGTGAATCTCACGCGCTCGAGTCCCTCGATCGCCCCGCAGGCGCGCAAGAGAGCGGCGAAGGCCCCACGATCACCGAACTCGACGCCGTAGGCGTTGACGTTCTGCCCCAGGAGCGTGACCTCGACGACGCCCTCGGCGACCAGTGCCTCGACCTCGGCGAGGATGTCGCCTGGCCTGCGATCCTTCTCCTTGCCGCGCAGCGCAGGCACGATGCAGAACGTGCACGTGTTGTTGCATCCGACGCTGATCGACACCCAGGCGGCGTAGGCGGACTCCCGCCGCGTGGGCAGCGTCGAGGGGAAGACCTCGAGGCTCTCGAGGATCTCGACCTGAGCCTCCTCCTGGATGCGCGCACGCTCCAGGAGCGCGGGCAGCGAGCCGAGGTTGTGGGTGCCGAAGACGACGTCGACCCACGGTGCGCGGCGCACCACCTCGCCGCGATCCTTCTGCGCCAGGCAGCCGCCGACAGCGATCTGCATGCCCGGCGTCGCTGCCTTGATGGGAGCCAGGTGGCCGAGGTTGCCATAGAGGCGGTTA
>JBJTIQ010000151.1:0-4398 GCA_046095085.1 Actinomycetota bacterium
CGCCTTCCCAGGCGCACCATTGCGCTGAGTGGCGGCTAAACCTCCGAGATAGCGGCCACTCAGCGCAACGGTGCGCGGTGCCGGAATGCCCCATCCGCTCCCCATGGGAGCATAGGTCGGTGCCCGCCCCCGCCCCCGGCAAGACCGATCCGGCGATGATCCGCAACTTCTGCATCATCGCCCATATCGATCACGGGAAGTCCACCCTGGCCGACCGGATGCTCCAGATCACCGGGGTGGTCGACGATCGTCAGATGCGGGCCCAATACCTCGACCGCATGGATATCGAGCGCGAGCGCGGCATCACCATCAAGTCGCAGGCCGTCCGCCTGCCCTACCACGCCGCCGACGGCCGCGACTACGTCCTCAATCTCATCGACACCCCCGGGCACGTCGACTTCACCTACGAGGTCTCCCGCAGCCTGGCGGCTTGCGAGGGGGCCGTGCTGCTCGTCGACGCTGCCCAGGGGATCGAGGCGCAGACCCTGGCCAACCTCTACCTCGCGCTCGAGAACGACCTGCAGATCATCCCCGTGCTCAACAAGATCGACCTGCCGGCAGCGCAGCCGGAGAAGTACGCCGCCGAGCTCGCGCACATCATCGGGTGCTCTCCAGACGACGTGCTGAGAGTGTCGGCGAAGACCGGCGACGGTGTCGGCGACCTGCTCGAGGAGGTCGTGCGGTCGGTCCCGCCTCCGGTCGGCGACGCCAACGCCCCTCTGCGCGCCCTCATCTTCGATTCGGTCTACGACACCTACCGCGGCGTCGTGACCTACGTGCGAGTAATCGACGGTCACGTGTCCACGCGCGAGCGCATCGCCATGATGTCGACGAAGGCCACGCATGACCTGCTCGAAGTCGGCGTCATCTCGCCCGAGCCCATGGCCGCGGCCGCAATCGGCGTGGGCGAGGTGGGCTACCTCATCACCGGCGTCAAGGACGTCCGCCAGTCTCGCGTCGGTGACACCGTCACGAGCGCGCAAAGGGGAGCGACCCAGGCCCTCGGCGGCTACCGCGACCCCAAGCCCATGGTCTTCTCGGGCCTCTACCCCATCGACGGCTCTGACTATCCGGCCCTGCGCGACGCTCTCGACAAGCTCAAGCTCAACGACGCCGCGCTCGTCTACGAGCCGGAGACGTCGGTGGCTCTCGGCTTCGGATTCCGCTGCGGCTTCCTCGGCCTGCTCCACCTTGAGATCGTGCGCGAGCGCCTCGAGCGCGAATTCGACCTCGATCTGATCTCCACCGCGCCTAACGTCGTCTACTCGGTGCGCAAGGACGACGGCAGTGAGGTCATCGTCACCAACCCGTCGGAGTTCCCCACCGGCAAGGTCGCCGAGGTCTTCGAGCCGGTCGTACGCGCGACGATCCTGTCGCCCTCCGACTTCGTCGGCACGATCATGGAGCTGTGCCAGGCGCGACGCGGCGTGCTTCTCGGCATGGACTACCTCAGCCAGGACCGCGTGGAGCTTCGCTACACCCTGCCACTGGCCGAGATCGTCTTCGACTTCTTCGATCAGCTGAAGTCGCGCACCAAGGGCTACGCCTCCCTTGACTACGAGACGAGCGGTGAGCAGTCCGCCGACCTCGTGAAGGTCGACATCCTCCTGCACGGTGACACCGTCGATGCCTTCAGCGCCATCGTGCACAAGGACAAGGCCTATGCCTACGGCGTCGCCATGACCGCCAAGCTGCGCGAGCTCATCCCGCGTCAGCAGTTCGAGGTGCCCATCCAGGCGGCCATCGGCTCGCGCGTGATCGCCCGTGAGACCTTGCGAGCCATGCGCAAAGACGTGCTGGCCAAGTGTTACGGCGGTGACATCACGCGCAAGCGCAAGCTGCTCGAGAAGCAGAAGGAAGGCAAGAAGCGCATGAAGATGGTGGGCCGAGTCGAGGTGCCCCAAGAAGCCTTCATCGCGGCGCTTTCGACCGGCGAGGAATCTGCCAAGAAGTAATCAGACCGGACGAACGTTGACCGTGACGATCGTCTGATCGCCCATGGGCACGCCGAGCAGTGTCACGCCGTAGCCGAAGGCCCGAAACCCCCACATGCCATTGGCCCCGGGCGGGATGAGGGCGTCGATCGCCCAGCCGTTGTTCTGCAGGTAGAGGGCGTAGTCGTTGATGGCCTGGGTCTGATCGCCCGCCGCGGCGTATTGCGCCGTGAAGTTGCCGTTGGTTCCGCTAGCGCTCACCAGCGTGAAGCCGGGAATGGGCGGAAGTTGGCTCGGCCAGCCCTCGGGAAGCTGGGCCGGGCCGGCGGGGGACGTCGGTGCTGGCGCGGGAGCACTTGACGTCGTGCCGGAGTCCGCCCCCCCGCCGCACGCGGCGAGCGTGACGGCGAGGGCGGCGGCACCGACTGCGATGAGGGCTCGTCGCATCTACTTGACGAGCCTGAGGGTCAGGGGATAGCGGTATTCGATGCCGTCCTTGTTTTTGAGGCCGGCGATGATGCAGAAGATGATGCTCAGGATCCACACGATCAAGAAGAGGAAGGCGCCGATCACCACGATCGTCAGAACCAGGCTGACGATGTAGGCGATCGTGACGGTGATCTGGAAGTTCAGCGCCTCCGTCGACTCCTTCTTCACGAAAGCGCTTCGGGGACCGAACACCAGCATCACGATGAGGGGCCCGATGAAGCCCAGGATGATGCCCGAAAGCTGGGCGAGCATGGCCCACGTGCGCTCGTCGGACTGCGACAGGGGCTGCTCGCCACCCGATGGTGGCGGAGCGGCGGGCGGGGGCGGTGGGGTTGTTGACATGGTGCCTCCTAGGTGGGAATTGCCCTCCCAATGTACGGCGCCCGGCGCCCTGACTTCTCGCCCGACGGAGGACAATCGGCCAGGTGTCGTGGCTCGAGAGCGTGTCCGGTCGCTTGATCCGCTCCCCATGGGGCCTCTACCTCCACGTCCCCTACTGCGCCTCCCGCTGCGGCTACTGCGACTTCAATACCTATACGGCGGCCGAGCTCGGGCCCGGCGTCAGTCAATCGTCGTACGCCGACGCTCTCATCGGCGAACTCCGCCTCGCACGCAGCGCCCTACCGGATGCGCCCCCCGTCGACACCGTCTTTTTCGGAGGCGGGACGCCGACCCTGCTGGGCGCCGCGGCCCTTGTGCGAATCCTGGCGACGGTCGGCAGCGAGTTCGGCCTGGCAGCGTCGGCGGAGATCACCACGGAGGCCAACCCCGATTCGATCGATCGCCAGGGTCTGGAGGTCCTGCGCAACGCGGGATTCACCCGCATCTCCTTCGGCGTGCAGAGCCTTGCGCCCCACGTCTTGGACACCTTGGAGCGCACGCACACGCCGGGTCGCTCGCTCGCCGCGCTTCGCGAAGCTCGCCAAGCGGGATTCGAGCACGTAAGTGCCGACCTCATCTACGGCACTCCGGGTGAGTCCGACGACGATCTTGCGCTGTCCGTTGATGGCGTGCTGGAAACAGGAATCGATCACCTCTCGGCCTACGCCCTCATCGTCGAGCCCGGCACTCGACTGGCCAGGCAGGTGGGACGAGGCGACATCCCGCCACCCGACGACGACATCGCCGCGGATCGCTACGAGATCGTCGACCGGCTCGCGACCCGCGCCGGCATGGAGTGGTACGAGGTCTCCAATTGGGCGCGCCCGGAGGGGGAATGCCGACACAACCTCGGCTACTGGCGCGGCGCCGACTGGTGGGGGGCGGGCCCGGGAGCCCATGGCCACCTGGGCGGCCTGCGCTGGTGGAACCTCAAACATCCGGCCGCCTACACCGCGCGCATCGATACCGGGCAGCTACCCGTCGACGGCTGGGAGGCACTCACCGCTGACGATGCCCGACTGGAGGACGCGATGCTGCGCATCCGCGTGCGCGACGGCCTGCCGTGCGAGCAGCTGACCGTCGACTCGGTGGCCGGACTCGTCGATGACGGCCTGGTGCGGATCACCACCCAGGGCAACGCCGTCCTCACCGACCGAGGACGCCTGCTCGCCGACCTGGTCGTGCGTCGGCTGGCCTTTCGCTAGGCGCGCAGGGGATGCCCGCCCGAGGGCGCGTAGGGCGCTCAGGGGTGGGCTGGGTCACGGCGACCCCTCGTCAACAGGCTCCAGGAAGCCCCAACGCGTAGACTTGGCACTCAGGCCAGGGGAGTGCCAAGAAGACCCCCATCGGAGGTGAGGACGCGTGCTCGAGGATCGCCGTCTCGCCGTCCTGCGGGCCATCGTCGAGGACTACGTATCCACGCGCGAGCCCGTCGGCAGCAAGGCACTGGTCGAGCGCTACTCACTCGGCGTCTCGTCGGCCACCATCCGCAATGACATGGCGGCCCTGGAGGAGGAGGGCTACATCGCCCAGCCCCACACCAGCGCTGGCCGCATTCCGACCGACCTCGGCTACCGTGCCTTCGTCGACCGGC
>JBJTIQ010000152.1:0-3452 GCA_046095085.1 Actinomycetota bacterium
GCCCACCTCGACGTCGTGCGCGAGGCGCGCGCGGCCGCCGAGTCGCTGCGCTACACCGATGACCGCCGTTCATTGCGACCGTCCGCATGACCGCGCGCCCGTTCTTCGGGAGATTCCGGGCACTTTTCGCCCTCGAATTCCCGAAGATGGGTCCATGAGCACGCCTCCGCGCGCCGTCGCGGCCTGCTATAAGGCGCTGGCGTCGCCGCAGCGCGAGACGATGCTGGCGATGCGCGAGCGGATCCTGCGGGTGATCCCCGACGCCGCGGAGGTCATCAAGTACGCCATGCCAACGTTCGTCGTCGACGGCACGCCGCTGTGCGGGATCATGGCCCACACCAAGCACATCGGCTACTACCCCTACAGCGGCAGCGTGCTCGGCCAGTTCCCGGAGTTGATGGAGAAGTACGGCGGCACCAAGAGCGCTCTGCACGTGCCGATCGGCAAGCCGCTCCCGGTCGCCACCATTCGGCGCCTCATCACGGCGCGGCGGGCGCTGGGCTGACCGCGCCCCGATTGCCCGTTCCGGCACGAGGGAACCCCCCGCATGGCAGGCTTCGCCCGTGGCCCCCGCCGAACCCCCCAGCAGCGCTTCCTTCGTCGTCCAATACCGCCTGCGCGATGGCGCGGGCCGAGAGTTCTCCCGGCTCCTCGGCGATGTCGCCCCGAGCCTGAAGGACATGGCCGGATACCTCGGCACCGACATTCACTTCGACGCGACGGGCACGTCGCCCACGGTGGTGTGGCGTTTCGCCACCACGGAGCAGGCGCGTGCGTGGCAGTCCAACCCGGCCGTAGCGACGTTCGAGCAAAGCCTTGAGCCCTTCTCGACCGCCAAGCCGGTGCACAACGTCCTGATCAACCCCGCCCCGTCGAGTTCGGCCTCCACCGTGATCACGACGCGCGTCAAGCCCGGCAGCGACCAGTGGTACGCCGACTGGCAGGGGCGCATGGGAGCCGCGCAGCAGGGATTCCCCGGCTACGTCGGCCAGCGCGTGCAGGCGCCGGTGCCCGGCACCAACAACGACTGGGTGGCCATCGTCGCCTTCGAGACCGCGGAGGATCTTGAGCGCTGGCAAGACAGCCCGGAGCGCGCCACCCTCGTCGCCGAATCCCAGCCCTACGTCGAGCGCTACGACGTGCGGCCCGCCGACTCGGCCTTCGAGAGCTGGTTCGCCAAGGGCGACGGGGGCGGCAAGCCTCCGCCCGGGTGGAAGCTCAGCGCGATCGTGCTGCTGGTCCTCTACCCCGTCGTCATGCTCGAGTTCTTCACGCTCAACCACCTGACGAACGACATCCTCAAGCTCAATCCCGCCCTGGGCTTCTTCATCGGCAACGCCATCAGCGTCGCCATCACCGGCTTCTTCCTGATCCCGTGGGCGTCGAAGCTCCTGCACTGGTGGCTGGTGCCCCCCGCGGCCGAATCCGCCAAGCGCACACGCAACGGCATCTTGCTCGTCCTGAGTCTGTACATCCTGTGCCTCGTCACTGGCTGGGGGGTTGTCGACACCTTCCCCGAACTACTGCCCTAACCCCCAACTGCTGCCCTAACCCCCCTAAGGAGCGCAATGTCAACGGTCCACCGCGGCCACATCTTCCACATCGCCGGAGCGCCGCTGGTCTCCGATGCGCCCGAGCACCTCGCGCACTTCCCCGACGGCGCCCTCGTCGTCGACGACAAGGGCGTGATCGAGTGGTGCGGCAACTGGGTCGAGCTGCCGGCCGAGCACGCGAGCGCGAAGGTCGTCGATCACCAGGGCGCGTTCCTGCTGCCGGGCTTCATTGACACCCACATGCACTTCCCGCAGGTGTGGTGCGGTGATTCCTACGGCGGCGGCCAGCTGCTGGAGTGGCTCAACAACTGCATCTTCCCCTCGGAGTCGAAGTTCGAGGACGAGGCCTACGCCAAGAAGGCGGCGGTGGAGTGGGTCGACCGCATGATCACGGCGGGCACGACCAACGGCCTCATCTTCGGGTCGGCGTTCCCCCATGCCGAGGACTTCCTCTTCGAGGAGGCGCGCAATCGCGGGCTGCGCATCGTGGCGGGGCGCGGCATCCAGACGACGGGTCCTGAGTCCGGGGCGCGCCTCATGACGAGCGAGGACGAGGCCATCGATCTCACCCGCGCCGAGATCGAGAAGTGGCACCCGCTCACCAAGGACGCCTACGACAACGCGCTGCAGTACGTCGCCGTCGTACCGCGCTTCAGCCTGTCGGTGACGCCCACCACTCTTGCTGCACTCGGTGAGCTCTACGACGAGTACCGCGACAAGGGCGTCTACTTCACCTCGCACCTCGACGAAAATGCGCGACCCAAGACCGGCGAGATCGACAGCACGAAGTCGGTGTACCACGTCGGCAGCTACCTCGACACCTACGACGGGAAGTTCCTGCCCGGGTCGAAGGTGGGTGGCAAGTCACTGCTCGGCCCGCGAAGCGTCATGGCTCACTCCGTGCACTGCACCGACGCCGAGCTCGCGCGCATGGCCGAGACCGGCACGTCGATCGCGCACTGCCCCGTGTCGCAGCTCTTCCTCGGCTCGGGCACGATGCCGTGGAAGCGCACGGTGGCAGCGGGCGTCAACATCGCCATCGGCTCCGACTGGGGCGCGGGCGACGAGTGGTTCATCCCGCAGGTGCTCAATGCGTGCTTCAAGGTGCACATCTCCGAGCGGCAGCCGGTGGGCATCGACCCCTACCCCGCCGACGACCAGTCGCTGTCGCTGCACCCGGCCGAGTTGCTCTTCACCGGCACCCTCGCCGGTGCTCGCGCGCTTGCGCTCGAGGACCGCACCGGCAACTTCGACGTGGGCAAGGAGGCCGACTTCGTGGTGCTGGATCCCTCGGCGTGGGACATGTACGACCAGACGCTGAAGAACATGCACCTGTCCGATGATCCGACGACGGCACGCGACGCCTTCCTCTTCGCCGTCATCATGCTGGCCCGCGAGAAGGCGCTCACCGGCACCTATGTGCGCGGACGCAAGCTGGAGACGTCGACCGGAGGCTAGAGTCCCCACATGCGAGCCCCCGGTCGCCTGATTGCAGTCGCGTTCACCCTCGGCCTGCCCCTGGCCGGATTGATCGTGACGAACGCGCAGGCGGCTGGGACCTACTCCGGGCCTTACGTCAGGCCCGGCACGCCGCCTCTCGGAGGACCCACCGGGACAGTACTCGGCATCGCCCACAACCATCGTCGGCTCACGCAGCGCCGACGGGGCACGCATCGAGGTGAGCGGCACCAGCACCGACCTCGTCGGCCAGATCCTGCGCCCATGGGTGCGCTTCCCCGGCCAGACCGCCTACACGCAAGGATCAGCCATCATCACCGTCGGCAGCGACGGCACCTTCACCTGGTCACGCAAAGCCAACAAGAAGACATACGTCTACTTCACTCATGACGCCGTGACGTCCAACACCGTCGACATCCCCGCGAAGTAGGCCGCCACCGC
>JBJTIQ010000153.1:0-5552 GCA_046095085.1 Actinomycetota bacterium
CGGGCACGCGCGCGCAGGCGGGCCTGGGTCGCCACGGCGGACACCAGGGCCGGGTCGATCTCGGGATGGGCGCGGCGTACGGCACTGATCGCCGCCAGCGGATCGGCGCCCGTGAGCTCGGCTTCCAGGGCCCGCGCCCGCGGCGCATTGAGGTCGGCAGGCCAGATCACGAACCGACCCTAGGGGGCCGCCGTCTCGGCGGGGCTGGCACTCGAATTGACGGAGTGCTAACCGACCCCCTAGTCTGGGATCTGGCACTCGACCGGCCAGACTGCTAGGTCGGCGGGGGCCACGAGGGTCGAACCGGCACCGCGACGACGGGGCGACTCGAGAACCCATCCTTATCTACCGGAGGACATCATCGTGTCGGTCTCCATCAAGCCGCTCGAGGACCGCATCCTGGTCCAGCCGCTCGACGCCGAGCAGACGACCGCGTCTGGCCTCGTCATCCCTGACACCGCCAAGGAGAAGCCCCAGGAGGGCAAGGTCCTGGCGGTTGGCCCGGGTCGTTTCGACGAAGACGGCGACAAGCGCATTCCGCTCGACATCAAGATCGGCGACGTCGTCATCTACTCGAAGTACGGCGGCACCGAAGTGAAGTACAACAACGAGGAGTACCTCATCCTCTCGGCGCGCGACGTACTCGCCGTCGTCGAGAAGTAAGACCTCCTCCGCGCCCGGCGGGTCGGCATAGCCGCCTCCATCGGGCCACCTGACGTGCGATGCCGGGCCTGGGGCGCCAAGCCCCGCCCGGCTCGCCCGCAGGCCCCCGACATTCCCATTAGCCCAAAGAAGCAGAAGGACCCTCCATGGCCAAGATCCTTGAATTCGATGAGGCCGCCCGCCGCAGCCTCGAGCGGGGCGTCAACGCGCTCGCCGACACCGTGAAGGTGACACTCGGGCCGCGCGGCCGCAATGTCGTCATCGACAAGAAGTGGGGCTCGCCCACGATCACCAACGATGGCGTGACCATCGCGCGTGAGATCGAGCTTGAAGACCCCTACGAAAACCTCGGCGCCCAGCTCGTCAAGGAGGTTGCCACCAAGACCAATGACATCGCTGGCGATGGCACCACGACCGCCACGGTGCTCGCCCAGGCCATGGTCAAGGAGGGCTTGCGCCAGGTCGCCGCGGGCGCCAACCCGATGGCCCTGAAGAAGGGCATCGACGCCGCAGTGACGGCCATGAACGACGCGCTCTCGTCCGCCGCCCGCGAGGTGCAGGGCCGAGAGGAGATCGCCCAGGTGGCGACCATCTCGTCTCAGGACGCAGAGGTGGGCTCGCTCATCGCCGATGCCTTCGACAAGGTGGGCAAGGACGGCGTGATCTCCGTAGAGGAGTCCAGCGTCGCCGAGATGGGCCTTGAGTTCACCGAGGGAATGCAGTTCGACAAGGGCTTCATCTCCCCCTACTTCGTTACCGATGCCGAGCGCATGGAGGCCGTTCTCGAAGACGCCAACATCTTGCTCGTGCAGGGCAAGGTCTCGGCTGTCTCCGAGCTCCTTCCGGTGCTCGAGAAGGTCGCGCAGACGGGCAAGCCGCTGCTGATCGTCGCCGAAGACGTCGACGGCGAGGCGCTGTCAACCCTCGTGGTCAATCGCATCCGCGGCACCTTCGCCTCCTGCGCCGTCAAGGCCCCCGCCTTCGGCGATCGCCGCAAGGCAATCCTGCAGGACAGCGCCATCCTCACCGGCGCGCAGGTCGTGTCCCCCGAGGTCGGTCTCAAGCTCGACCAGGTCGGCCTCGACGTGCTCGGCCACGCTCGCCGCGTGGTCGTCACCAAGGACGACACCACCATCGTCGACGGCGGTGGCGACAAGCAGGCAGTGGCCGATCGCATCACGCAGATCCGCCAGGAGATCGAACGCACCGACTCCGATTGGGACCGCGAGAAGCTCCAGGAGCGTCTCGCCAAGCTCTCCGGTGGCGTCGTCGTCATCAAGGTGGGTGCCCACACCGAGGTCGAGCTCAAGGAGAAGAAGCACCGCGTCGAGGACGCCGTATCCGCGACTCGCGCCGCCATCGACGAGGGCATCGTCGCCGGCGGGGGCACCGCGCTGGTGCATGCCAGCACGACTCTGGCAGGCGACCTCGGCCTCTCCGGAGACCAGGCCACCGGCGTGACCGTCGTCGCCAAGGCGGCCGTCGAGCCGCTGCGCTGGATCGCCGAAAACGCCGGCGACCAGGGCTACGTCGTGGTCAACAAGGTGTCGGAGCTTCCCGTGGGCCAGGGCCTCAACGCAGCCACGGGCACCTACGAAGACCTGATCGCCGCTGGTGTCATCGACCCGGTCAAGGTCACCAAGTCCGCGCTGTCCAATGCCGCCTCGATCGCCGGAATGCTCCTCACCACCGAGGCGCTCGTCGTCGAGAAGAAGGAAGAGGAGCCGGAGGCCGCGCACAGCCACGGTCACGGCCACCACGGCCATAGCCACTGACGGCTAGCCTCAGGGCCATGCGCGAGGGGCCCGGCACCGCGATCACCGCGGCGCCGGGCCCCTCGGCTGTTCGCACCTGGGGACCCCTCGTCACCCTCTGGATCGTCTGGGGTACGACGTTCCTCGGCACGTCGGCCATGGTCCAGACGATGCCCCCGCTCCTGGCGGCGGGTGCGCGCTATCTCGTTGGCGGACTGCTCCTTGCCGCTGTGCTGGTGATCCTGCGAGGACCTCGCGTACTTGCCATCACCCGCCGGCAGATCGGCACCACGGCCTTCGCGGGCATCGGCATCATCGGCATCTGGGCGGCCCTGGTCGCGCTCGCGCTCCAGCACGTCCCCGGGGGCGTCGCTGCTCTGATCGGAGCGACCGTGCCGCTGTGGATGATCCTGCTGCGCATGGCATCGGGGGATCGTGTCGGCTGGCGCACGTCGCTCGGCGTCGCGATCGGCATCATCGGAGTGGCAGCCATGCTGCTTCCCGGTGGGATCGCGCCCCTCGGCGACGAGACCCCGGGAGTCGTCGCCCTGTGGTCGGGGGCGATGGTGGTCGCCAGCATGACCTACGCGTTTTTCTCTTGGCGCTCACGCACGCTCGACCTGCCGTCCAACACGCTCGTCACCACGGTTTACCAGCTGCTGTGGGGCGGGCTCGCGGTGATGGTGGCCGGGCTCGTGGCGGGCGAGGCGCCGGTGCCGACGGGGTATTCCGGCGTCAGCTGGGCAGGCTTTTGGTGGCTGGTCGTCGCATCGGTGATCGGCTATGCCTGCTACACCTACCTGCTTCAGCACGTCCCGCTCTCGCTGGTCTCGACGTTCGCGTTCGTCAATCCCATCGTTGCTGTGCTGCTCGGCTGGTTGCTGCTCGCCGAACCCTTCTCACGAAGCGTGGTCATCGGCCTGCTCGTCGTCGTGACGGGCACGGCTCTGGTCGTGCTCGGCGAGGCGCGTGGGCACCGGCAGGTTGCCACGCCAGAACCATGAGACATCAAAAGGCCCCACCCGGATCGCGGGTGAGGCCTTTTGCGTCTTCGAGCGGCTAGACCGCGGGCGCTAGACGACGACGTTGGTAGATGGTCTCTCGGTCGTCTTCGCTCATGCCGCCCCACACGCCGTAGGGCTCGCGCACCGCGAGTGCGTGCGCGGCGCACTGGGCGATGACCGGGCAACTGGCGCAGACGGCCTTCGCGGCCTTCTCGCGCGCCTCGCGGGCGGGGCCACGCTCACCCTCCGGATGGAAGAAGGTGTCGGGATCCTCGCCGCGGCAGGCGCCCAGCAGCTGCCAGTCCCAGATATCGGCGTTGGGCCCGGGAAGCCGGGATACGTCCGCCATGCCATGTCCTCCTGCCCGTAGGGGAACCTCCTCCCCAGACCCTATAAAACGCGCCAGAAGTTAGTCAAGACCCGAAGTTGACCAATTTTCGAATAATTTCCAGTCGGGATTCATGAGGGGGCACCGGGGTCCCCCAGGGGCGCCCGACGGCTCCCCAAGATGCGTCCTCGTGGATTCGGCCAAGAATGGAGCCATGACGGGCCGGATGGACAGTGCGGCCGAGGCCCTCGGCCCCGGCGCGTCGCTGCCTGAGGTCGGCCTGACCGTGTCGGCGGTCGCCCGGCGCCTGGGGGTGGCCCCGGCCACCCTGCGCACCTGGGACCGCCGCTACGGCCTGGGCCCGAGCCAGCACTCCGCGGGTGCTCACCGTCGCTACTCCTCCGCCGACGTGGCGCGCCTGGAGCGGATGCGCCGCTACGTCCTCTCGGGCGTCCCTCCGGCGGAGGCGGCACGGGCGGCTCTGAGTCAGGTCGAGGCAGAGCCCGACCTCAGCGCACGTCATGGCGGGGGACAGGTCGTCGCGATCCCCGATGGCACCCCGCAGGCTCGCGGGCTGGCGCGCGCCGCACTTGCTCTCGATGCCGATGCCTGTCGCGCCATCCTGGCCGAGACGCTCGATCGTCGCGGTGTCGTCTGGACGTGGGACCACCTCATCGCGCCGGTACTGGTCGGGGTCGGCCAGCGGTGGGAGCAGACCGGTCGCGGCATTGAGGTCGAGCACGTGCTCTCCGAGGCCATCCAGTCCGAACTCAGTTCGCGCGTCTCCAACGACAACCCGCGCTCGGCGGCGGTCGTCGTGCTCGCGAGTGCACCCGGCGAAAACCACGTGCTGCCCCTATGGGCTCTCGCCGCAGCGCTGTCCGAGCGCGGTGTCGAAGTACGCATGCTGGGTGCACGCACTCCCTGGGATGC
The DNA here is from genome assembly GCA_046095085.1 of Actinomycetota bacterium. Lineage (GTDB taxonomy): Bacteria > Actinomycetota > Actinomycetes > S36-B12 > S36-B12 > Mxb001. The sequence goes on from JBJTIQ010000153.1 coordinate 4,683, forward strand.
CCTGGGTCAAGCCATTCGGCGACTCGGGCCCGGCGGTGTCCTCGTGTGGTCGCAGACCGCCGGCACCGGTGACCCCGCCGAGTCGATGTCCCTCCCCGAACTTCGTCCCGAGCCGCTCCTGCTCCTGGGCGGCCCTGGCTGGCACCCGGGCGCTCTGCCACGTGGTGAGCATGTCGATGACCTATCCGAAGCCGTTGCTCGATTGGCACGGGCGGCCGGCGCCAATTCGTGACCGGGGTCGCCGACCTGTGGCATGAGGCCGCCGAACTCGGTGCGCGCGGTAGCTACACGACCTCCTGGTCGACGCTCGATTGTCTAGCGGTTGAGGAGCCCCGCTGGGCATCCCTCGCCCTGTCCATGCGCGGCAGCCACCTGCGTCAGGTGGGCGACGTACGCGCGGCCCGCGAGCATGACGCCAGGGCACTTGCACTGTCCTGCGACGACGAGTCGCGTGCTGACGCACTCATAGGACTCGCGGCAGACGACGTGGCCGAGGGACATACCGGTGCTGCATACGACTACCTCGAGCGGTCCGGCGTGCTTGCGGCGGCCGGATGGCGAACGCTGACGCGACAGTCCTGGGTATCCGCGGAGCTCGCCCTGCTGGAGGGGGATGCTCAGGCGGCCATCGACGCAGGGGAGCGAGCCCTCGCCGCGTGCGACGGGCGCTCGCAACGACATGAAGCCAAGTCTCTCCTCGTCATCGACGCCGCCCGTGGCAGCTCGACGCCCGCGCCCGTGTGTGGAGAGGCGATTATGCGAGCGGTCCCGATGATGCTCTCGAGTGGCTGGGCGACCCTCGAGTGGCCGGCGGCCCTCATCGCCGACGATCTCGTCCGGGCTGGTCGCGCCACTCCCGATCTGGCGCGA
>JBJTIQ010000154.1:0-2868 GCA_046095085.1 Actinomycetota bacterium
CCGACCTGGAGAAGGCGCTCGAGCGAGCCGCCGGCATCGAGAACCTCGAGGAGCGCCTGGTGCCGGGAGCCGTCGACCCCGTTGTCCTGGACTTCCTCGAGCAGCTGGCCGCCGCAGCCGGCTAGGAGGAGAGGAAGTCGATGATGAGGGCGCTCGTGCGCTCCGGCTCGTCGTGCAGCACCCAGTGAGTGGCGTCGTTGAACCACTCGACGCGTATGTCGTCGCAGAGGTCGGCGCTGGGCTGCACCATCGAGTCGCTGAGGGCCATGTCGTTGCGCCCCCAGATGATCATGGTGGGCACATGCACCCTCTTGTCGGCCAGACGGCTGGGCCGTCGGCGCACTGACGCGCGATACCAATTGAGCATGCCCGTCGCCGCTCCTGGCTGCGACCATGCCTGCTGGAGCTGTGCGAGGTAGGGCTCGTCGAATGAGCCCGGGTTGGCGGTCCCGGCAATGAGTCGAGCGAATCTTGGGCGCGTTTGCCGCGAGAAGGCAACGCGTTCGGCGATGGCCGCAGGCTGGATCGCGAAGATGTACCAGCTCTTGCGGGTCTGGCGCCGATTGGTGCGCACCTCCTTGGCGAATACGCTCGGGTGCGGCACGTTGATGACCACCATGCGGCGCACGCGGTCGGCGTGGGTCAGAGCGGTCCACCAGGCGACCGCGGCACCCCAGTCGTGGCCGACGATGTCGGCGCGGTCACGCCCCATCGCGTCGATGAGCCCCACGACGTCGGCAGCCAATTCCTCCACCCGATAGGCGTCGATGCCTCGGGGCTTCTCACTGAGGTTGTAGCCGCGCTGGTCGGGGGCGACCACGCGGTAGCCGGCGCGGGCCAGCGCCACCACCACGCCTGACATCCCGCGCCAGAACTCCGGGAACCCGTGGAGGGCGACCACGAGCGGGCCGTCCTCGGGCCCGGCGATCGCGCAGTGCAGGCGTATGCCGTTGGTCAGGAGGTCTCGGTGCTCAACCTCAACGCCGCCGATGACCTCACTCACGCTGCGACCCTAGTGCGCCGACCGGTCAACCGCCCGGTGACGGGCTACTGACCGCCGAGCGACCCCGTTCGATCACTCGCCGCGCCTAGCGTCGGTGATGACGACGACCCGGGAGAGACCATGAGCCTACGGCGCCCCCTCGCATCGACGTACATTCGCCAAGAGCGTGTATGGGAGCGCAACGAATGTGCCCTACCTCGTCGTCAGCAACGACTCATGTGCCGCGGGCGTGCAGATCAAGCTCCAGTTCCGCGAAGATGGCCGCTATTACACCGAGGATCGCACGTATGCCAAGGGCTGCAATTCCGCCCGCCTGCACTTCAATCCCTACACGGAGTCAGGGAAGTGGGCCGTGGGCATCTACAAGGAACGCCTGATCATCCCGGGGATCGCCTACCACTACTTCACCATCGAGTACACGCGCTAGCCGCAGCCCGGTATCCCGTCTGTGATGGGATACCGGGGTGCCCGGGCCGGAGTTCTCGTTTGCCCTCGGCACGCGCATGCCCGACGGGGCGGGGCGAACCGGTGTCATCTCCACGCCGCACGGCCAGATTCGGACCCCCGCTTTCATCCCCGTGGGCACGAAGGCCACCGTCAAGACGATGCTGCCCGAGTCACTGCGGGATCTGGGTGCGCAGGCCGTGCTGGCCAACGCCTACCACCTCTACCTCCAGCCCGGAGCCGACATCGTGGCGGAGGCGGGTGGGCTCGGGACCTTCATGAACTGGCCGGGGCCTACGTTCACCGACAGCGGCGGCTTCCAGGTGCTCAGCCTCGGCGCAGGCTTCAAGAAGGTACTCGCCATGGATGCCGGTCATCGCGATGACGATGTCATCGCGCCGGGCAAGGAGCGACTCGCGGTCGTCGATGACGATGGCGTGACCTTTCGCTCGCACCTTGACGGTTCGGAGCACCGGTTCACCCCGGAGGTATCGATGCGCGTGCAGGCGGCCATCGGGGCCGACATTGCGTTTGCCTTCGATGAGTTGACGACACTCAACAACACGCGCGACTACCAGGAGGCCTCGCTGGAGCGCACGCGGCTGTGGGCTGAGCGCTGCCTCGTCGAGCACGCCCGGCTGCGCGAGGAGCATCCCGAGCGGCCCTACCAGGCGCTTTTCGGCGTCATCCAGGGAGCGCAATACGAAGACCTTCGCCGTAGGGCGGCCCGCGACCTGGGGGCGATGGACTTCGTCGGGTTCGGCATCGGCGGTGCGATCGAGAAGGTCAACCTGCCGCACATAGTCGGCTGGGTCACCGCTGAACTCCCCGACGACCGGCCACGCCACCTGCTGGGAATCGGCGAGCCCGGTGACCTCTTCGCCGGAGTGGCCGCAGGTGCCGACACCTTCGACTGCGTCTCACCATCGAGAGAGGCGCGCAACAGCGCGGTCTACTCCCCCGACGGTCGCTTCAATCTGGTCACCAGTGCCAATCGCCGGGCATTCGTCCCGATCGACCAGGACTGCGACTGCTACACCTGTGGCAACTTCACCCGTGCATACCTTCATCACGCCTTCAAGGCAAAGGAGATGGTCGGCGCCACCCTCGCCACTATCCACAACATCCGATTCGTCGTGCGGCTTGTTGATCGCATGCGTGAGTCGATCGAGGCCGGCGATTTCAGTGCGTTTCGGTCCGACTTCCTCGGGCGCTACTACGCCGGGTCGGTGGCCAGGTCGTAGGACGGCTCGCGCCGCTTCACGAAGCGGATGACGGCGTAGGACACCGGCAGCAGCACGACTTCAATGAGGGTCTTGTAGACGTATCCCACGATCACGTAGATGAGGAAGTCCACGCCGGTCAAGACCCCGAAGAAGGCGATCGTGCAAAAGACGATGGTGTCGGCGAACTCGCCGACA
>JBJTIQ010000155.1:0-2993 GCA_046095085.1 Actinomycetota bacterium
CGGCGGCGCCGTCCGAGCCGACCGAGATCGATGACGTCGGTGCCGGTGACTGGCAGGCGTGGCTCGCTCAGCATGCTGCGCAGGATGCCGGGCTCGCCTTTGTCGGGTCGTGGGGAGGAGGCACGGGCCAGATCGACACCATCGGCATCGCGTCACCCGACGGATCGGTCGCCGCTGCCACGCTGGCGGGGCTCGACGCGGCCGACTCCGCCGCCATCAGCTCCTGGCTCGCTGACGCCGATCACGGCAAGGTGGTGCACGACGCCAAGGGGCCCCTGCTTGCCCTGTGGGCCCAGGGCTGGGACCTGCGGGGACTTCGCGACGACACGGCTCTGGCTGCCTACGTGGTCCAGCCCGGGCAGCGCAGCCCCGCGCTCGACGACCTCTGTCAGCGCTACCTCGCCCGTGCGCTCGATGCCGATGCCGACGGCCAACTGGCCCTCGATGGCCCAGGGGATGACGCGGTCGCGCGCCGCGCGGTGGCCGTGCGCGAGGTGGCCGCCGTCCTCTCTGCTGAAGTCGCGCAGCGTGGTGCCGGCCAACTCTTGGGCGACGTGGAGCTCCCCCTCCAATACGTGCTGGCGGCCATGGAGCGGGTCGGCATAGCTGTCGACACGGTGGCGCTCCGCCGGCTCTCCGAGGAGTTCGGCGAGGCGGCGCGCTCGGCAGAGAGCGAGGCCCATCGCATCGTGGGCCGCTCATTCAACCTCGGATCGCCCAAGCAGTTGCAAGAGGTGCTCTTCGGAGAGCGCGGCCTGCCCAAGACCAAGCGCATCAAGACCGGCTACACCACCGACGCGGAGGCGCTGCAATCGCTCTTCGCGCGTACGCAGGATCCGGTGCTCGAGAGCATCCTCGAATGGCGCGACTGGAGTCGCCTGCGCCAAACCGTCGACGGGCTGCTGCCCCTCGTTGCCGCCGACGGACGCATACACACCACGTTCCAGCAGACGACCACGGCGACCGGTCGTCTGTCGAGCACCGACCCCAACCTGCAGAACATCCCCATTCGCACGGAAGCCGGTCGACGCATTCGCGAGTGCTTTGTCGTGGGGGAGGGCTTCGAGACCCTGCTCACGGCGGACTACAGCCAGATCGAGATGCGGATCATGGCCCACCTGTCTGAGGACGCCGGCCTAATCGCCGCCTTCGCCGAAGGTGAGGATCTCCACACCACGGTGGCCTCGCGCGTGTTCGGTGTCGCTCAGGGCGAGGTCGATGCGGAGATGCGACGGCGAATCAAGGCCATGTCATACGGCCTCGCCTACGGACTGTCGGCCTTCGGGCTGTCCCAGCAACTGGGCATCGAGCCCGACGAGGCCCGGGTCCTGATGGACGACTACTTCGCTCGATTCGGTGGCATTCGCGACTACCTCCAGGGAGTCGTGACCGATGCGCGCGAGAGCGGCTTCACCGAGACGATCATGGGCAGGCGCCGCTACCTGCCCGACCTCACCAGCGACAACCGTCAACGCCGGGAGATGGCTGAGCGCATGGCGCTCAATGCGCCGATCCAGGGCTCGGCGGCCGACATCATCAAGGTGGCCATGCTGAGGGTGGACCAAGCGTTGTCCGAGGGCGGGTTCGGATCCCGGCTCCTCCTCCAGGTGCACGACGAGTTGGTCGTCGAGGTGGCCCCCGGCGAGCTCGAGGCCGTCAGCCAACTGGTGGCTTCCGGCATGTCCGGTGCTGCCCAACTCCGCGTACCCCTCGACGTCTCCCTCGGGGTCGGCCCCACGTGGGAGGCCGCCGGCCACTAGGCCTTCCGCCGAAGGGTCCGGGGGAGCCCCCGTCGTGGCAGACTCTACGCATGATGCGCCGACTTGCCCTTGCTGTCTCCGCTGGCCTGCTGCTCGCTGCGTGCTCGAGCGCCTCGGCGACGACCCCGACCCGAGACCAGTCCACCGACGTGCCGTTCAACGGCTGCGATCAGGTTGAGTTCGCCGGAACGATCAATGGTGCCGCCTACGAGATCGTCATGCCCACGAGCTGGAACGGCACGCTGCTGCTCTACTCGCACGGCTACCGTCCCGCACAGCCGTTTCCGCCGTCGTTCGATCCGGTCAATACCTCCGCCACGCCCGTGCCGGGCTGGGAGAGCGGCGACAAGGCGCTTGGCGAGGCACTGCTAGCCAAGGGCTACGCGCTGGCTGGCTCGTCCTACAGCACCAACGGTTGGGCGGTCGAAGATGGCGTGCGTGCCGGCCAGGAGATCTACGACTTCTTCACCGCCAACGTGGGCACGCCTAATCGCGTCTACGTCTGGGGCGATTCGCTCGGTGGCCTGATCACCCAGGAGCTGTCCGAGCAGGCCGAGTGGGTCGATGGTGCGGCACCGCTATGCGGCGTGATGGCCGGCTTGCTGCCCAACATCGGTCTGGCGCTCGACACGGTCTATGCGACCCAGCAGCTGCTCAACCCCGACATGAAGATCGACAGCTATGCGACCTACGAGGAGGCGGTCCAGGCCTGGGAGGGCACGGCATCTCGCCTGATCGAGTCGGCGCGCGACCAGGACACCGAGGCGATCGGAAAGATCTTGACCATCGCGGCAGTTGTGGACGCCCCGGAGCAGACCTACCGGTTCGACGGCTCAGACATCGTGAGCAAGGTCTCCGGCACCATTGAGGCGCTGCTTACGGCAGTGGCCTACGGCACCGTGGGGCGCTACGAGATCGATACGAGATTCGGCGGCAACGTCGTGGGCAACGAGACCTCCGAATACGCCTCGCGCATCAGTGAGTCCGAGGCCGAGGCCATCGACGCGATCGGAGGCGAGGGGGCGGCCGCCAGGAATGCAGCCATCCTCGATGCCGGCCCTCGGGTCGCTGCCGATCCGGCGGCCCAGGCCGCAGCCCTGGAGCGCGGCGGCAATCCCAGCGGGGCTGTCCTGGTGCCGACCATCACCATGCACACCAAGGCCGATCCGCTGGTGATCGCCCAAAACCAGACGTTCTTCCGCGACCGCTACAACGCGCAGGTGGCGGCCGGTA
>JBJTIQ010000156.1:0-14565 GCA_046095085.1 Actinomycetota bacterium
ACCTACAAGGGCAATGACATTGAGCGCTTCTACCGCTACGGCCTGCTGGCAAATCCCCGCCTGCGCATTTACAAGCCGTGGCTGGACGCCGACTTCGTCTCCGAACTCGGGGGTCGCAAGGAGATGTCCGAGTGGCTGCAGGCGCGCGACCTGCCCTATCGCGACTCGGTCGAGAAGGCCTACTCCACCGACGCCAACATCTGGGGCGCGACGCACGAGGCCAAGCAGCTGGAGCAACTCGATGTGTCCATTGAGATCGTCGAGCCCATCATGGGCGTGGCGTTCTGGGACCCTGCGGTCGCCATCGCGACCGAAGACGTCACCGTGTCCTTCCGGCAGGGGCGGCCGGTCGCGATCAATGGCCGTGAGTTCGCGAGCGCGGTCGATCTCGTCCGCGAGGCCAATGCCATCGGGGGGCGCCACGGCCTGGGCATGGCCGACCAGATCGAAAACCGCATCATCGAGGCCAAGAGCCGGGGCATCTATGAGGCGCCGGGCATGGCCCTGCTCTTCATCGCCTACGAGCGTCTCCTGAGCGCGATCCACAACGAGGACACCATCGCCAACTATCACGCGGAGGGCCGCCGACTTGGTCGCCTGCTCTACGAAGGACGCTGGCTCGATCCCCAGTCGCTGATGCTGCGCGAGTCCTTGCAGAAGTGGGTGGCGTCAGCGGTCACCGGCGATGTCACTCTTCGACTGCGGCGCGGCGACGACTACTCGATCATCGACACGCGCGGTCCGGCGTTCAGCTACCACCCGGACCGCCTGTCCATGGAGCGGGTCGAAGAGGCTGCTTTCGGCCCCGTGGATCGCATCGGACAACTCACCATGCGCAACCTCGACATCGCTGACACGCGCGCAAAGCTCGAGCTCTATGCCGAGCAGGGCCAACTGCGCGCCGGCCATGTGCACCTCGTCGGCCACCTCGATGCCGGTGGTGCCGACGCCATCGCCAAGGCTGCGACGCCGGTTGCCGACGAGCAGGCACTGGACCGTGCCGCTCTCGAAGAGGGCACCGACTAGTCGGCGATCAGGCGCGGGCGTTGGCGTGCAGCGTGCGTGCAAACCAGGCCCGCGCCAGCCCGGATACCTGATCGAACTCGCGTAGCCAGTCGATCGCATGCAGGAGTCGTCGGCCGAGATCGTCGATGTCGAAGACGAGACGCCGATCGAGATCCTCGTCGTGTGCGAGCAGGTCGAACAGGAGCGTCGCCAGCGATCCGGAGACGAGGTACTTCGCAACCCGTCGATTTCGTGACCTAGCCGGTGTTGCGCAGGCCCGTGGCGATCCCGTTGATCGTCACCGACAGCGCGCGACGAAGTTCAAGGCTCGGATCCTCTGACGCCCGGATGCGCTGCAGCAGGCGCACCTGCATCTCGTGGAGTGGCAGGAGGTAGGTATCGCGCACGGCGAAGGTGCGGTGAAGGGTGGGGTTGGCGGCGAGCAGATGCGGTGACCCCGTGATTCGCAGGACCTCCTCCACCGTCCGCGCGTACTCGTCCTCGATATCGGAGAAGACGTGACGCAGGCCGTCGGGCACGAGGCCATCGACGTATCTCCTCGCGATCGCCAGGTCGGTCTTCGCCAGGGTCATCTCGACATTGGAGATGAAGTTGCGGAAGAAGTGCCATTCGCGATGCATGGCGACGAGCACGTCGCCGTGAGCGGCTTCGCGCGCGGCGGCCAGGCCACTGCCCACGCCGTACCAGCCGGGCACGATCTGCCGTGACTGCGTCCAGCCGAAGACCCAGGGGATGGCCCGCAGTCCGTCGATGCCCGCGGCAGAGTCGGGTCGGCGGGCGGGTCGCGAGCCCATGTGCATGCCGCCGAACTCCTCCACGGGGGTGGATGCAGCGAAGTACGCGGGTAGGTCGGGTCCATCGACGAGTGAGCGGTAGCGGAACTGGGCAGCGCGCGACGTCGTGTCCATCACCTCGTCCCACAGGGCGAGTTCATCCGCCGAATTGCGCGGACGGTCGTGCAGGAGGGTCGCATCCATCACCGCGGCGAGGATCTGCTCGAGATTGTCCCGGGCCAGTGTGGGCAGGAGGTACTTGTCGGAAATGACCTCGCCCTGCTCGGTGAGCTTGATGCGCCCCTCGAGGACACCCCATGGCTGGGCGAGGATCGCGTCGTACGTCGGACCGCCGCCTCGGCCGACGGTGCCGCCGCGGCCGTGGAAGAGCTGCAGGCGGATGCCCGCAGCAGCCGCCGTGTCGCGCAGCCGGCGCTGGGCGAGGTGGATCTCCCACTGCGACGTCGTGATGCCGGCGTCCTTGTTGGAGTCGGAGTAGCCGAGCATGACCTCCTGGATGTCGCCGCGAGAGGCGAGCAGGCGGCGGTACGTCGGATCCGCGAGCAGCTGGTCGAGGATGACGTGGGCGGAGCGCAGTTCGTCGACGGTCTCGAGGAGCGGGACGAAACCCACCATCGAGGTGCCGGCATCGGTGTCGACAAGGCCGGCCTCGCGCGCCAGCACAACGGCCGCAAGGACATCGTCGGCCCCCTTGGTCATGGAGACGATGCAGGTCTCCACGGTGCGCTGCCCGTAGCGCTCGATCGCCTCGCGCGCGGAGACGAAGGCGCCGTACGTCGCCAGGGCGGACGCATCGAGGGGTGGGGGAGTAGGTGCCAGGGGACGGCGCGAGAGCAACTCGGCGGACAGCAGTGAGCGTCGCTCCCGAGCGTCGAGAGCGGCGAAGTCCGGCGCACCGGGCAATCGATCGACGAGCTGTCGCACGGCGTCGCGGTACTTGCCGGCGTGCTCGCGGATATCGAGCGTGGCCAGGGGCAGGCCGATGGCCGCGATGACGCGCAGGGCGCGATCGATGACGCCGATTGCGGCGATCGATCCGTCGGTGGCCAGCGAGGCGCGCACCTGCATCAGGTCGTCGAGGAGTGCGTCGGTGGACCGGTAGTCGCGACCGGGCACGTGCGGCCCTCGCGAGGCGATGCGCTCCCGGGTGAACTGCAGTCGGCTGTGGACCACCGACAGCTTTAAACGCACAGGCTCCTCGGCGTTGAGGCGCAGGAATCGCCTGTCGAACTCCGGCAGGTGCTCTAGATCAGCATCGACCGATGCGCGCAGCGCCTGGTCGACGCCGGAGAGACGTTCGCTCACCGACAGGTCCTCGAGCAGTCGATCGATGATCGGCAGGATGTCGCCGATGGCGTGATCTCGCTGGAACTCGATGACGGCACGGGTTACCTCGGGGGTGACGAACGGGTTGCCGTCTCGGTCGCCGCCGATCCAGGAGCCGAAGGTCAGCGGCGTGCTGTCGGGTGGGAGCTCGGCGCCCAGGATGCGGAACGCCGTTGCCAGGTCGTCGAGGACTTCGGCGAGTGGCCCGCGTGCGAGGTCGTCGAGGTAGTACAGCGCATTGCGTGCCTCATCAACGACCTGCGGCTGCTCGAGGCGGAGTTCATCGGTCTGCCAGAGCAGGTCGACGAGTTCGCCGATCCGTGCCCAGCGCCGTTCCTCGTCGATGAGCGTGTCGAGCAGGAGATCGGCAATGCGTCGCTCCTTCGTCAGGACCGACCGACGGGCAGCCTCCGTGGGATGCGCGGTGAAGACCGGCCGCACCGCCATGGTCCGGGCCAGCGAACGCGCCTGGTCGGCCGTGGCGCCCTGCGCGAGGGCTCGGGTAGCGGTGCGGGTGATGAGGCTGCCGTCTGCTCGGCGACGAGCGCGCACGTCTCTGGCGCGCTGCACCTGCTCGGCGACGTTGGCCACGTCGAAGTAGATGGAGAAGGCCCGAGCGATCATGGTCGCCTCATGCAGGTCGAGGCGGTCGATGATCGCGCGCGCCTCGGCCGGATCGTCGCGGACGGCCGCGCGGATCCTCTCCACGGTGTCGAGGAGTGCCACGCCGCCGTGCTGGGAGAGCGACTGACCCAGGAGCGTGCCCAGGGCGCGAATGTCGTCTCTCAGGCTGGCATCGACGTCCGGGGCGGGCGCGCTCACGGGAGGACCGTATCCGGGTCATGTTGCGCCCGTGTTTCGCGACAGACCCTGCGAGCCCGTTCAGTAGGGTCCAGGGGTGGTCAGCATCGTCTCGGGCTCTTGACCGCGTGCTTCTTCGCCAGCAGCAGCCTGATGTCGTCGCGCGCCGTGAAGATCATCGGCTCGGCGTCCGCCCTCGCGTGGCTGATGCTGGTCGGCCTCGTCATCACTGCGCCGTTCGTCGTGATCTCGGGCGTGCCCCCCAGCCTGGGGCCGAGCCTGCCGTGGATGGTCGTCCTCGGTCTGGGCAATGTCGTCGGGATCCTGGTGGCTGGGTTCGCCCTGCGCGTCGGCAAGGTCGGTGTCGTGGCGCCCATCCTCGCGACCGAGGGCGCGATCGCGGCTGTCATCGCGGCGCTCCTGGGCGAGAGCATCGCCCCACTGGTCGGGTTCCTGCTGCTCGTCATCGTCGGGGGCATCGTGATCTCGGCGATCGCCCCCGACCCGGCGCCCCTGGCGCAGGAGCGCCCGGTCTACGCGGTGGTGCTATCGACCATTGCGGCGGCGTGCTTCGGCTTCTCGCTCTATGCGGCCGGCAATCTCAGCAATGACCTGCCGATTCCCTGGGTGCTGCTGCCGGCCCGGCTGACCGGGGTCCTCTTCATCCTTCTGCCACTGCTCGTCACGCGCAGGCTCAAGCTCACGCGCTCCACCGTTCCCCTTGTCGTGGCCATGGGCTTCACCGAGGTGCTCGGATTCGTCTGCTACTCCATCGGCGCGCAATACCAGGTGGCCATCACCTCAGTCCTGGCGTCGCAGTTCGCGCCCATCGCGGCCGTGGCGGCATACTTCCTGTTCAAGGAGAAGCTCGGTCGACTCCAGATACTCGGTGTCGGCGTACTCGTCGTGGGCGTGACGGCACTGACGGTGGCGTCATGAGCGAGGCAACTCCCCGACGGGCCCTCATCGCACGAGCGCAGGCGTCCGCGAGTACGGAGGACCTCGCGACGATGGCGCAGCACGACGATCCGGAGGTCAGGGCGGCCGTCGCCGGTAACCCGCTCACGAGCCAGGACACGATCGATCAACTGGCATTCGATGACGACTGGCGAGTGCGTGCCGCCTGCGCGGTGAATCCGGCCACCGGGTCCTTCTCGCTGGGCGAGCTCACCCGCGATGACGACGTTCGCGTGCGTGAGCGTGTGGCCCTCAACGCGGGGCTCTCGGTCAAGGACATGCACCGGGTGCTGGAGGACGACGACTGGCGGGTGCGCGCCGCTGCCGCCGGCAATTCGGCTGCTCCGGAGGCCGCGCTCGATCGGGCGTCCAGCGATGCGCACTGGCAGGTTCGGTCTGCGGTGGCCGCCAATCCCGTGTGCTCCATGGTGCTGATCCGCACGCTCGCCACGGACGATGACTGGCGCGTGCCCGCCGCCGTGGCGGGCAATCCGTCGACGCCGAGTGAGTTGCTGGCAGCGCTGGTGCTGGACGAAGATGCGGGTGTGCGTGAGGCGGCTGCCCGCCCGCCGTCATGACGCGACGGCGCGGCGCTCCATGGCCGGGATGCCCGGGGTGGTGTCGTTGACACCCCAGCTGATGATCACCTCGGGGCGGATGCGGAAGCTCTCCCCGTCGGGTCCCTGCTCGACTGCGCAGGACCCGATCACCTTGACTCCGCGGGGGCTCCACGGATTCGTCGACGCGAGGTCGTCGATGACCACGGTTGCCCTGGGATTCGATTGGACATTGCGGTAGCGCACGGTCTTGGTGATGTCGAAGCCCGCCGTGACGATGTCGTCGCCGTCGATCTGGAACACGACGGGCGCGACGTCTGGCCGACCTGAGAGGGAGGCAGAGGCGAATCGCATGAGCGGCTGGCTGCGCAGGTAGGCCATCTCGGCGCCGGTGAAGGCACCCATCAGCGCATGACTTCGAGGATGGCAGTAGCGATGGCGATGAGCATGATGATGAATGCCGGTGCTGTTTCCTTGGCGGACGACTTCGCCCGGATGTGCGCAATGACGGCGCCGAGGAAGTAGAGCGCGAGCCCGATGGCCGCGGCCATCCCCAGGAATGGCACCCAAATCCCCACGATGAGACCGGCGGCGCCCAGAAGCTCGAGGATCGCGAGGATCGGAATCTGCGGATCACGGACACCAACCGCGTGCATCGCGGAGACGACGGTGGCGTCGCGACGAAGCTTCTGAATGCCTGAGCCGGCAGCAGCGATACCGAGCAAAGCGGCAAGCACGATGAGGGCGATGCCCATGACAACCTCCTGATAGTTGGGGAACGTGACGTCGATGGCCCTAGGGCTGGGGCTATTCCTCGCCGGTCGGTGTGATCGTCGGAAAGAGCTCGATGTCCCACCACTGCGCCATGGGGAGCTCACGGATGGTCCCCATGGCCACGTCCTCGCTCTCGGCCTGCACCTCGAGGAGGACTCGGCCGCGCGTCGGCGACGGGTGCACGGCCCCCAGCCGGCCTGCTGAGGCAGTCAGCGGCGGATCGTGACCGCCGACGACGTCGCGGCTTACTGGTAGAGCGCAGACTCGTAGGTGACGGCGGCTCGGCAGGAGATCGCGGCACCCTTGTCGGCCGAGGCGACCTTGAAGGTGCGCGCATTCTGGCGATGAATCGGCTTGCCGGCTCGGAGCCACTGGTAGTCCACGTTCGCGATCACACCTGCCTGCTTCGTCGAGTACGAGCAGGTGAGGGTCGATCCCGCTTTGGCCGTACCCGTGACCTTGGCCTTCACGAGCGCTCCGAAGCCCGTGCCCACGCGACCGACCTGCAGTTTCACCGATCCTGGCTGTGTGCGCGGCAGCACGAGATTGGCAAACCACATGCTTCCATCGGCGCCAAGGGCGACAGCGGCCGGATCAGAATCGGGAGCCGGAATGGGGAACTGCGTGATGGTCGGGGGCGAGTCCCCTCCTGAGATATCGACACGCGTAAGGGCGTTACCACTGAAAGCAGCGACCCACAGGCTCGCGCCAGGTCCGGGCGTGATGGATGCCGGTATGGAGTTGTCGGGGGTCAGGGGGAAGTCGGTCGTCGTGCCCTGCGGCGTCATTCGGGTGATCTTGCCGTCCGCATCCTGCGTGATCCACAGGTTGCCGTCGCTGCCGGCGGTGATGGCGCCCAGCACAGGCGTGGTGTTCGTCGCCGGCTCTGTCTCGGTGGGCACGGGCAAGGTGGAGACCTCCCCCTTGGTGGTGATCCGGCCGACCATGCCAGCCGCCGGCATGGTGAACCAGAGACTGTCCAGGGGACCCGCGGTGATCTCGTAGCCACACATCACGCAGTTTCGTGACGAGGTGACGCGAGCGCCATCGATGGAGTAGAGCGTGATCCTCCCAGAGGGACTGATCCGGCCGATGCCATTGGCGCCGTCCAGGGCGAACCACACGTTGCCGTCCGGTCCAGCGGCAATCCCCAGGGGGTACGCCTCAGAGATGGGCAGCGGGTACGTCGTCACCTTGCCCTCCGGCGTGACCTTGCCCACGATATTGGCGAAGAACCCGGTGAACCACATGTTTCCGTCCGGCCCCGCAGTGATGCCCAAGAGCCCGGACCCCAAAGTGGTGCTGGACTTGGTGGGGACCTTGAAGTAGGTGACGGAGCCGGCCGGGGTAATTCGGCCGATCGAGTTGTTCGCCGTGTTGGTGAACCACATGTTGCCGTCGGACCCGGAAGCGAGGGCGTTGCCGCCGTTCCCGCCGTTGCCGAGGTGGAACGTCGTGAACTCGCCGACAGGGGCCGCCGACGCGGCGCCGCCGAGCGAGCAGACGACCGCAACGGTGAGTAGGACTGCGCTGCCGAGCGCGAGGCCCGACCTGCGTGGCCGCGGGGAGGTGGATCGCTCAGCGGTGGTCACAGCACTCCTCATGGGTTTGGCGGATCACTCGTCCGTCTGTGGAGTCTAGGGTTCCAGGCATGTCCTCTACGGGAATGACGAAGGGCCCGGGGATCATCCCGGGCCCTTCGATTGTGTAGCGGGGGCAGGATTTGAACCTGCGACCTCTGGGTTATGAGCCCAGCGAGCTACCGAGCTGCTCCACCCCGCGCTGACCTTGCGGCTCTGCTAAGGATACGACGGGAGGGTGCCCGGGGCCACGCCCGGGTCCGGGCTAGCCTGCGGCCATGAGGCGGGAGGTCACGACCACGATCGCCGTGCGGTGGGCCGATCTGGACGCCCTGGGCCACGTCAACAACGCGACGTTCCTCACCTACCTGGAGGAGTGCCGCGATCAGTTCATGCGCGAGGCCCTCGGCGATGTCTTCCTCGACATGGTCATCGTGCGCGTGGAAATCGACTACCGGGCGGAGATCCCCGCAGGGATCCAGGCCGTCGACGTGTCCTGTGCCCTGGAGTCGCTAGGCACCTCCAGCCTGCGCACGCGCGAACGCATCACGCTGCCCGATGGCACCGTCGCTGCCGAATCCATCACCGTCGCCGTCGTCCGCGATCGTGAGTCGAAGTCATCACGACCCTGGAGCGACGCCGAGCGCATCGCCCTAGGATCGACAGACAATTGATCGCCCGAAGCGAAGGGACCACCATGCTGGCGGCTGCCGCGACATCGATCCACCCGGATGCACCTCTCGAGGGCCTGACCGTCGGGGACTTCCCCGATCCCAACGTGCCCGAGGGCTGGGTTCGCGTGCGCGTCGCGGCGTCGAGTCTCAATCACCATGACCTGTGGAGCCTGCGGGGCGTCGGACTTCCGGCCGAGCGGCTGCCGATGATCCTGGGCTGCGACGCTGCAGGCACGCTGGAGTCGGGCGAGAAGGTGATCGTGCACGCGGTCATCGGCAACCCCGATGCCGGCGGCGGCGACGAGACGCTCGATCCGAAGCGGAGCCTGCTGTCGGAGGTGCATCCCGGCACGCTCGCCGAATACGTGGCCGTGCCCGCGCGCAACGTCGTGTCGCTGCCCGACGGCTTCTCGATGGAGGAGGCTGCGTGCCTCCCCACGGCGTGGCTCACCGCCTATCGCATGCTCGCCACCAAGTCGGGACTGAAGCCGGGCGACACCGTCCTCATCCAGGGAGCGGGCGGCGGGGTGTCGACCGCGCTGATCATGCTGGCCAAGGCCATGGGCTTTCGCGTGTGGGTGACCAGTCGCGATGAGGCCAAGCGCGCTGCTGCCCTGGAGCTCGGCGCTGATGAGGCCTTCGAGTCCGGTGCGCGGCTGCCCGAGCGCGTGCAGGCGGTCATGGAGTCGGTGGGCGAGGCGACCTGGTCGCATTCGCTCAAGGCCCTGGTGCCCGGTGGCCGCATCGTCACGTGCGGGGCGACGTCTGGCCCCAATCCGCCCGCTGACCTCAACCGCGTCTTCTTCCTGCAGCTGTCGATCGTCGGGTCGACGATGGGCACGCGCGAGGAGTTGGAAGCCGTCGTGCGCCTGCTGGCCGACACCGGAGTGCGCCCACCCATCGCGATGTCCGTGCCGCTTGCTGATGCTCGCAGTGCCTTCGAGGCGCTCGAGAGCGGTCAGTTCGTCGGCAAGATCGTCCTCACGAGCTGACCTCGCGAAACTCGCATCCCTCGACGTGGTCGTTGACCACCCCGATGGCCTGGAGGGCGGCGTAGGCCGTCGTCGGGCCGAGGAAGCGCCAGCCACGCCGCTTGAGGTCCTTGGCGAGCGCGACGGCCTCCGGTGACGTCGTCGGGATGTCCTCCTGGGTCCTCGGTGCTCCGACCGTCGTGGTCGCGCACGCCCACACGCGGGCATCGAGCACGCCGTCTCCGTCGGCAGCCTGCCAGTCGCTCAGCACGCGTGCATTGTCGATGACCGCCTCGATCTTGCCTCGATGGCGCACGATCCCCGCGTCGGTGAGGAGCCGCTGCACGTCTGGCTCGTCGTACGCGGCGATCAACTCGACGTCGAAGCCGTCGAAGGCCGACCGAAAGGCCTCCCGCTTGCGCAGGATCGTCAGCCACGAGAGGCCGGACTGGAAGCCCTCGAGGCTCAGCCGCTCGAAGATCGCTCGATCGCCGCGCAGAGGGCGGCCCCACTCCTCGTCGTGGTAGCGACGCATGTCATCCGGGGACTCGCCCCAGGGACACCGCCGGGCCTCGACCATGCCTACCGCACGGATTTGATGGGGATGATCGCGAGCGCACCGAGGACCACGATGGCCGCGGTCACGCCGTAGAGCACGGGATATCCACCGAAAGCGGTGACGAGAGGGGCGGCGATGACCGGGGCCAGAACCTGTGGTGCGCTGTTGGCAATATTGATGACCCCGAGATCGCGGGCGCGATCCTCCGCGTTGGGCAGCACCTGGGTGATGAGCGCCTGGTCGACGGCGAGGTATACGCCGTAGCCGAGGCCGAGGATGAGGGCGGCGACCATGGCCATTTGGAGAGTGGTCGTGCCGATGAGCAGCAGGGCGGCGACGGCCATGATCAGCGTCGCGACGATCACGAAGATCTTGCGCCGTCCGCTGCGATCCGACAGCAGTCCCCCGACCACGGCGGTGAGGATCGTGCCGAGCGCGTAGAGGCCCACGAGCAAGGTCTGTCCCTGGCCGGCGGCGGTTTCGTCGAGTCCCACGCGGTCCTGCAGGAAGAACAGCAGGTAGAGCGTGGCCATCGCCGAGCCGAGCGACACGAGGAAGCGGGCGAGCCAGGCCCAGGCGAAGTCGGGGTGCTTGCGTGGGGACACCCAAAAGCCGCGCAGGAACTCGCCGAGTTTGAACGGCGGCCTGTCGGCGCGCGGCAGCGGCGGATCCTTGAGCACCAACACGAAGGGGATGACCAGCACGAAGGCCAGCACCGCCGTCAGGTAGGTGCCGGGCACGAGTCCGAGGACGACGAACGTGACGAGCGCTACCCCGACCACGATGCCGAGGGTCTGGCTGAGCCCCACCCAGCCCGAGGCGACGCCGCGCTGGGCGACGGGCACCTGGTCGGGGATTGTCGCGGTGAGTCCGGCATACGACGCGTTGATAGCCGCCTGCCCGAGACCCCAGAACACAGCGAGGCCGACGATGCTGCTCTGCGTAGACAGCAAAGCGATGGCGATCGCCCCGAAGAATGCACCGAGGAGCAGCCACGGGCGGCGACGCCCGAAGCGCGACGTCGTGCGATCGGACAGCGCACCGGCGAGCGGGTTGGCGATGATCGCGACGAAGGCGCCGACACCCGTCACCACGGCCAGTGCCGCTTCCTTGCCGTCGGCCCCGGCGATGTCCTCCGAGAACCGCGGCAGGAGGTTTTGGATCGGGGTGAAGAAGGCGAGCCAGATGCCGAGGTTGGCCAGTGCGAGCGTCGCCAGGAACGTCGCACGCACCCGCACCGTGGGCTCGGTCAGGGCAGCAGTGGGCACGGGAGGGGCGGTCATGGCATCACCTCGGGGTGTCGGCCGGCCGCGGAGCCGGTGGCGATCTGGCGGAACCACTCGAAGGAGTCCTTGGGGGTGCGCTCCTGGGTTTCTGGGTCGACGTAGACCAGGCCGAACCTCTGGTCGAACCCCTCGGCCCACTCGAAGTTGTCAGTAAAGGTCCAGCAGAAGTAGCCGCGGACATCGACCCCGGCCTGCATGGCGTCATGGAGCGCGCGCAGGTGCCGGTCGACGTAGGCGATGCGGAATGTGTCGCGGATGCGGCCGTCGGCGTCGATGGTGTCGGGGATCGACGTGCCGTTCTCGGTGATGTAGATCGGCGGGAGTACGTCTCCGTAGTGCTCCTTGAGTCCGACCAGAAGGTCAGTGAGTGCCTCGGGCACTACCGGCCAATCGAAGCCGGTGCGTGGCACACCCTCGATCGGCACCAGCTCGAAGCCCATGGGGTTGTCGGCTCCGGGCGCCTTGACCTGCTGCGGGTTGTAGAAGTTCACCCCGAGGATGTCGATGGGCGTCGCGATGATCTCGGCGTCTCCGGGGCGCACGACGCTGAAGTCCGAGCCGGGGTACGTCGCCTCCGGGTCGACCGGCTGGCGCCCGAGCAGGATGGGTTCGAGCCACTGGCGGTTGTAGATCGAGTCGAGCTTGTCGGCCGCTGCGCGATCGGCGGCTGAGTCGGTCAACGGCCACACAGGGCAGAGGTTCTGCGTGATACCGACGGTGCCGCTGACCCCGGCGTCGCGCAGTGCCCGCACGCCCAGACCGTGGGCAAGCAGCAGGTGGTGCACGACAGCCCACACGCCCAGGAACATCGTGCGTCCCGGGGCGTGCACTCCGAAGGAGTGCCCGAAGGACGTGAGCACGAAGGGCTCGTTGAGCGTGATCCAGCCGGTGACGCGATCGCCGAGCCGCTCGCCCATGAGCGCGGCGTACTCGCCGAACGCCTCCGCCGTGGCGCGGTTGGTCCAGCCGCCCTCATCCTCGAGTGCCTGGGGCAGGTCCCAGTGGTGCAGGGTCACGTAGGGCGCGATGCCGCGCGCGAGCAAGCCATCGACCAGACGCTCGTAGAAGTCGATGCCGGCGGGGTTCACCGGGCCGAGGCCCGTGGGTAGCACGCGCGACCAGGCCACCGAGAAACGGTGCGCGTTGACGCCGAGCTGCGCCATGAGATCGAGGTCGGACTCCCAGCGATGGTAGAAGTCGCACGCCACGTCGCCGGTCTGGCCGCCGGTCACGCGTCCGGGCTGGTGCGTGAACGTGTCCCAGGTGGATGGCCCCTTGCCATCCTCGTCCCACGCCCCCTCGATCTGGTAGGCCGCGGTGGCGGTGCCCCAGGCGAAGTCCGCCGGGAATGCGGGGAAGGGTTCGGTGGAGGGCAGCAACTCCATCGCCGTATTGCATCACCGATCCGGTGCCGGGGGAGGGTTTATCGGCCTAGCCGTCTCGCCGCGCTCCCGCGGCCGGCGCGACCTCGCGGACGCTGGCCCCGGGGACTGCTCCGATGGCGGCCCCGGTGACGGCCGCGACGGCGCCGAGCGGCACCAGGGCGATGGCGCACCCGCCGAAGCCCGCACCGGTGAGCCGCGCCCCGAGCGCCCCCGCGCCGCGAGCAGCGGAGGTGATCGAATCTAGCTCGGGCGAACTCACGCGTAGGTCATCGCGCAGTGATGCATGCGAGGCATCGAGCAGCGGGCCGAGCCCGCCGAAGTCCCCGGCGTCGAGCATTGCGACAGCCGCCCGCACGCGGGCGTTCTCGGTGACGACGTGCCGTGCAGCGCGACGAACACCGTCGTCCGCGCCCGTGAGCGCGTCAGCGAGATTCCCGGGTTCCAGTGCCGCGAGGTCCACCCGCGCTGCTGCGGCGTCGCTGGCCGCGCGACGCTCGGCGTAGCGACCGTCCGAGAGCACATGCGCGTGACCGGTATTGAGCAGCATGAGTCGCAGTCCGTGCGAGCCGGGATCAAGAGCCACCTGACGTATGGCGCCGGAGCCGGTGTCGAGCAGCATCGCGTGTTCGTGGGTGCAGATGAGTGACGCCATATGGTCCATGGCGCCGCAGGGCACTCCGGCCACGACATTCTCTGCTCGACGCCCCAGTGATGCGAGCTGCACACGGTCGAGGTCGAGGCCGTGCAGGTCGGCGAGGGCCAGGAGCGTGGCCGACATGAGTGCAGCCGATGACGACAGCCCAGCGCCCATGGGCACGTCCGACACCAGTGCGAGGTCGAATCCGCCGACATCGTGGCCGCTATCGCGCAGGGCCCAAGCGGCCCCCGCGAGGTAGGCGGGCCAACCCAGCGGGGCTCCGGGCCCGAGCGCATCGATGCTCGACTCTGAGCGATCGATGCCGGTGACCAGGCGGATGAGGCGGTCGTCGCGCCGTGCGACAGCGACGTGGGCCCGATCCTCGATGGCGAAGGGTAAGACCAGGCCACCGCTGTAGTCGGTGTGCTCCCCGATGAGGTTCACCCGACCCGGCGCAGACCACTCGCCCGTGGGTGTGTAGCGGAAGGACTCGACAAAGAGGCGGTGCGCTCTCATGTCGCGAGCGCACCACGCACAATCGCGGCTGAGTCCTCCGGTCGGATGTCGTTGATCCACACGCCGGCCGCTGACTCCGATCCGGCGAGGTACTTCAGCCTGTCGGGCGCGCGTCTGGTGCTGAAGACTTCCAGGAAGAGCTGTGTGCCCGGGGCGTCATCGCGTAGTGATGACTGATGCCAGGCGGCGATGTAAGGCATCGGCACGCCGTACGCATCGTCGAGAGCGCGCAGGATCCGCGGATAGAGGTCTGCGAAGTCGAGGGCTTCCGCTGGGGTCAGCGCATCGAGCGCTGCCACCTCGCGGCGTGGCGTGAGGCGGATCTCGAAGGGCCAGCGGGCGGCCTCGGGGACATGTGCGATCCAGTGATCGGTGATGGCAACGAGGCGCTCACCGCGTCGGGCCTCGGCTTCGGCCAGGTCGAGGGCCAGCGGCCGACCCGTCTCGGCATGGTGCCGCCGAGCCGCATCGACCAGGAGCTGCTCGCGCGGCGGCACGAATGGATCGGCATAGACCTGGCCGTGCGGGTGCGCGATGGTCACGCCGATCTCGGCGCCGCGGTTCTCGAAGACCAGGCATGACTCGATGCGCGGGTCTGACCGCACGCGCCGGACGACATCGATCAACGCCTGCACGACCAGGAGCACGCGATCGGAGTCGAGATCGGCGAGACGCAGGTCGTGCTGGCTCGTGAAGCAGACGACCTCACATCGACCGAATCC